>DASZFX010000306.1:0-11966 GCA_035939375.1 Roseiarcus sp. | reverse complement strand
CCGATCACGATGATGTGGTTCTCCAACGGCGGCCGCGACTACCCGCCATGGAATGGACGCCACCGCTCCGTGCTCGGTCTGGAGGAAGGCCGGACGTACGCCGGCTACGGGCACAAGGCTTCGATCGCCGACAACGCCTGGACGCGCCAAGGCATCGCAACCGCCCTGGCGCTCGATCCAGACGGCGAGGTCGAGGTCCGCAACGTGATCGGCGGCGTCGCGCTGCCCGAGGGCTGGTCCAAAGTGGCGTCGGTCACCGCCGAGCCATCGCGGCTTACGATCCTCGATCGCGATGGCGGCAGCCTATCGGCGCCGTTCGACAACGCGTTTCTTCGGACTGGGCGTTAGGATGGCGACCATCAGCATCGATCGCTTGGTCAAGCGATGGGGCAGCTTCACCGCCCTCGACGAGCTTTCGCTCGAAATCGCCGACAGGGAGCTTCTGGTCCTGCTCGGCCCGTCGGGTTGCGGCAAGACCACGACGATGCGCATTGTTGCCGACCTCGAGGATCCGACCTCGGGCGAAATCCGGATTGATGGCGTGCGGATCAACGACGTGACCGCCCGCGACTGCGATCTCGCCATGGTGTTTCAGAACTACGGCCTCTATCCGCATATGACGGTGGCCGAGAATATCGGTTATCCGCTCAAGGTGCGGGGCGTCGCCCGTTCGGCGCGCGAGGCGCGCGTCCGCGCGGCAGCGGAGAAGGTGCAGCTCGCGCACCTGCTCGACCGGCGCCCAGCTCAGCTCTCCGGCGGCCAGCGGCAGCGCGTGGCTCTGGCCCGGGCGATCGTGCGAACGCCGCGGCTCTTCCTGATGGACGAGCCACTGTCTAACCTCGACGCTAAGCTGCGCACCAGCATGCGCGCGGAGCTCAAGCATTTGCAGCGCGAGTTGGCGACCACGACGATGTACGTGACTCACGACCAGATCGAGGCGATGACGCTCGCCGATCGCATTGCGATCCTTAACGGGGCAGGTTGCAGCAGCAGGGTTCGCCTGCCGAGATCTATGCTCGGCCAGCCAATATCTTCGTCGCCGGTTTCATTGGCTCCCCGCCGATGAACCTGATCGAAGGCGAATGCGACGCCAGCGTCTTCGTCCATGCGGGAGGCCGCATCGCCGGCGTGCCTGCCCGCGCCGGCAGGGTCGTGCTCGGACAGCGCCCCGAGGACCTCCGCATCACCGCGGCGGGCGCAGGGCATCTCGACGGCGAAGTCTTTTCGTCGGAGTTGCTTGGGGATTCCGCCGTTGTTGGTGCGCAGGTGGGTGGCGACATCGTCAATGTGAAAGTCGGTCCGGCGGAAGGGCGCGCGCTCGGCGAGCGGGTTGGATTGCGTTTCGATCCAGCCAAACTCCATACCTTCGATGCAGCGACTGGTAAGCGCCTGAAGGAGTCGCCCGCATGATTGAGCATCGTTTCTCGACCGGCGGCCCGACGATCCTTCGGCAAAACCGCGCCTCCGTGTTCTTCGACGGACTCTTCGCGACGCCCCGGCTGCAGCACCCCGAGGGCATAGCGATTGGGCCAGATGGCTGGATCTGGACCGGCAGCGAGAATGGACAGATCCTGCGGATCGCCCCGGACGCATCTGCCATCGAGGAGGTCGCATCGACTGGAGGCTTCACCTTGGGGCTGGCGTTTGACGGCGCTGGCGCACTTTTCCTTTGCGACCTAAAGCACGCCGGCGTCTTTCGTCTTGATCTCGGCCGGCGCTCGCTGACGCGCTTCTCCAAGCCCGGTATCGTGATTCCCAACTACCCGCTGGTCGATCGCAAGCGGAGCCGGCTCCTAGTCTCCGACAGCCATAACTTCGCCCGACCAGGTCCCGGCATCTGGTCATACGACCTGGAGACCGGTGAAGGCGTGCTCTGGTTCGACCAGCCCCTGGTCTTCGCCAATGGCGTGGCGCTTACGAAAGACGGCGACGCAGTTCTGGTATGCGAGACCTTCGCGCGGCGCGTCACGCGGATCGGGATCAACGCCGATGGGAGCGCCGGTGCGGCGGCGATCTATGCCGACGATCTCCCCGGGCTGCCGGACGGCATCGCCTTCGACGATGAGGACGCGCTGTTCATCGGCTGCTACGAGCCGTCGCGCATCCTTCGCGTGCCAGCGGGCGGCGGCAAGGCTAGCGTCTATATCGAGGACCCCACTGCGCACCTGTTCGCGCACCCGACCAATGTCGCATTCAACGGCGCCGATCTCTACGTCGCCAATCTCGGCCGGTGGCACGTGACCAGGATCGAAACCGATACCTTCGGCACGCCTCTCCATCTTGCAGTTGCTGGCGCGGCGCCATGAACGAGAAAAAGTTCCACGGTCTGACCTGGGATCATCCGCGCGGCTACAACGCGCTGGCCGCCGCCGCCGAGGCGAGCGGCGGCCTGGTCCAGTGGGACAAGCAGCCGCTCGAAGGCTTCGAAACGCATCCGATCGGCGAACTCGCCGCGCGCTATGATCTCGTCGTGCTCGATCATCCGCATATCGGTGAGGCGGTGGCCCTCGATTGCCTGCGGCCGCTCGAGGATTTGTTCTCGCCAGAAGAGATCGCGGCCTGGGCGGCGCAGAGCATTGGCGCGGCCATGCGGAGCTACTATTGGTCCGGAAAGCACTGGGCATTGCCGCTCGACGTGGCGACGCAGGTCGCGGTCTATCGGCCGGATCGCATCACGTCTGTTCCGGACAATTGGGACGACGTCGTCCGGCTCGCGGAGCGCGCGCCCATAGCGATCGCCGTCGCTGGGCCGCATGCGGCCCTTCATTTCCTAGCGCTCTGTGTCGCGCTCGGCGAGGAACCGGGCGGCGATGATTTGGTGAGCGATCCCGTCGCGACAGAGGCTCTGCGCGTCATGCAGCGGTTGTATCGCCATGCGTCGCGGCGCCTGCTGGACCTCAATCCGATCGGGTTGCATGCCGCCATGGCCTCGGAGGACGAGGTCGCGCTCGTGCCATTGGTCTATGGCTATGCTGACTATGCCAATCCGATAGCGGGCGGCCACGCTCTCGCTTTTGCCGAGGCGCCGGCCGGACCAAGCGGTCGGCGCGGCAGCGTGCTCGGCGGCACCGGGATCGCCCTCAGCCGGCGCGTCGAACCTGGGCTGACGCTCCTCGACCATCTCCGCTATCTGATGCGGGAGGAAACGCAGATCAATTTCATACCGGCGCACCGTGGTCAGCCTTCGGCGCGCGCCGCCTGGGGCGACAGGCGCGTCAATGCTCGCTATGGCAATGCGTACGCATCGACGCTCGCGACGACGGAGCAGGCCTGGGTGCGGCCGCGCTTCGATGGTTGGATCGCGCTCCAGGCCAAGGTCGCCAGCCTGATCAGGGCCTTCCTCGAGTCCGGCGGATCGGCGGAACGCACGATCGCCACTTTGCACACCGAATGGTCTCGCGCCCGCGAGCGCGCGCGCGGCCGCCTCGAATGAAGAAGAGGGTTCTCGCCCATGACCGCCAAAGCCCTTCAAGACGTCACCATCCTCGATTTCAGTCATCTGCTGCAGGGGCCATTCGCGACTCAGCTTCTCGCCGACCTCGGCGCCAATGTCATCAAGGTCGAGCGACCCGGGCAGGGAGACTTGTTTCGTACCATGACCTTCAATAACCGCTGGGTCGGTGGCAAGGAGAGCCCGAATTTCCTCGCCTGGAATCGGAACAAGCGGTCCTTGGCGGTCGACCTGAAGGCGCCGGAAGCGAAGGAAATCCTCTACGCCATCGCCCGAAAGGCCGATATCGTGGTGCAGAACTTCCGGCCGGGCGTGCTAGCCCGGCTCGGTTTTGGGTATGCGAACTTCGCGGAGGTCAATCCGCGCATCATCTATTGCTCGGGCTCTGGGTACGGCGAGAGCGGGCCCTATCAGTCGCGGCCCGGGCAGGACATGCTGATCCAGGGCCTGACAGGCGTCGCCGCCGCCACTGGCCGGGGCGACGGTCCGCCGGTTCCGGTGGGTTCAGGCTTCTCCGACCAGGTGGGAGCCATGAACATGGTCTACGCCATTCTGGCTGCGCTCTACTGGCGCGAGCGATCGGGCGAGGGACAAGAGATCAAGGTCGATCTGCTTTCAGCGATGCTGGCGCATCAGGGCCAGGAGATGCTGATGGCGATGAATTTCCAGCGCGACTTCCAGCGTCCGAAATCAGGCATCGGCCATCCCGGGATGGAGGCCCCGTTTGGCGTTTATCCGACGGCGGACGGCTGGATCACCATCGCCATGAGCCCCTACAAGAAGCTGGTCCGCGTGCTGGGCGACGAGACCTTGCTCTCCTACGACAATCCGCGCGACCTGTTCGAGAAGCGCGATGAGATCTGGGAAAAGCTCGCCGCGCTCACCAAGACGCGAACGACGGCCGATCTGATGCAGGCCATGCTAGATGTCGACATCTGGTGCGGCGAGGTGAAAACCCATCTCGTCGCCGAGAGCGATCCGCAGGTCCAGCACATGCGTGCAATCGCAAGTTACGAGCATCCCACCGCTGGGAAAGTCAAGGTCGTGGCGCCGGCGGTGAAGCTCAGCAAGACGCCGGCGGAAATCGCGCGGCCGGCCCCACTGATCGGCCAGCACTCGTGCGAGATCCTAAAGGAGTTTGGCTTCAGCCGCGATCAGATCGATCGGTGGCTTGAAGCGGGCAGCGTCGCGCAGGCGGAGGGCGGGTCCACTAGAGCGTCGGGGGCTCATGTGAATCCATGACCGCTTTGTCGTATCAAAGGGTCGGGCCGAATTTCGGAACAGCGAGATACGTCTGCACCCTGGGGCAGGCGGCGCCAATCGTGAGGGATGAATGATCAGCGACGGCCGAAAGGCGTTTCCGGCGCACCCAAGTCCTGCCCGCTCGTGATGCGCCTCGCTGTGCGCCTGGCGGAGGCGCGGCGTTTTACTGCAGATTTGCCGACCACCGGCGGCTCGCCGCTGCCGAACAGAACGAACTGTCACATGTCTCTCTGGGCGAGCGCCTCAGGCGCGACGGGCGCGGTGGACGTTGGTTGACGCCGCGCGCGGCTCGCCAGCGCTTGCGCGAGCGCCAACGTCAGCCCGATTGACGGTTTTTGGCGACTGGGCGACGCCAACACGTCTGGCGGATTGGCCTGGCGGCTGGCCAAGGCCTCGCCGAGCGCCAAAGCATGGCGACTACCGTCATCGAGCCAGTTCTCTCCCGTGTTTCACGAGACGGTCACATTAAGTTCATAGGAGGATCGGGAAACGCAGTTCCGTCGAACGTGCCGGATATTTCATCTTGCCTATTTTCGATGTCGCGGTGGTGGGCGCTGGCGTGTGTGGCCTCGCCCATGCCCTGGCCGCTGCTCGCTACGGCAAAAAAGTCGTGGTCATCGACCGCGACGCCCAGGCCAATGGCGCCTCCGTCCGCAATTTCGGCTTTGTCACCGTCAGTGGCCAGCAGCGCGGCGAATGCTGGCGGCGCGCGATGCGCTCGCGCGACATATGGCTGGAGGTCGCACAAGCGGCGGGCATTGCGGTCCTGCAACGCGGCCTCTTGATGATCGCGCGTCGTCCCGAGGCGCGTTCGGTGATCGAAGAGTTTCTGACGACCGATATGGGCGGCGAGTGCCGCCTCATCGAGCCGGCAAAGATCGGCGAGCGCGGCGACGGATTGCGCACAGGGGAATTTTCCGCGGCGCTTTATAGTCCGCACGAGGCGCGCGTCGAATCGCGCGAAGCCATCCCGAAACTCGCGGCCTTCCTCGCCGAGCGCTACGGCGTCGCGTTCCTGCGCGAGACCGCCGTCCATAGCGCATCGCCGCCTAATCTCGAAACGAGCCGCGGGGTCGTCCATGCGGAAACGATCGTCGTTTGCCCCGGCGATGATTTTCATACCCTCCAGGCGAAACGCCTTGCGGCCTATGGCCTGACGCGCTGCAAGCTCAATATGTTGCGCATGGCGCCGAAAAAGTACGATGAGAGGTTGCCGCCGATTATGTCCGATCTCGGCATGATCCGCTATCTCGGTTATGCCGAACTTCCGGCGGCAGCGGCGCTTCGCAAACGACTTGAGGCCGAGCAAAGCGAGCACATTCGCAACGGCGTTCACCTCATCGTCGTGCGCAGCGCCGATGATACCCTGGTCGTCGGCGATTCCCATCACTACGACTCGACGCCCGATCCCTTCGCGCCTGTCGGCGTCGACAACCTGATCCTCGACGAATATTGCGCCGTCTTCGCCGGGCCGGCGCCGCGCATCGTCGAGCATTGGACCGGAACCTACGCCTCAAGCGCCGACCGGTTGATGTTGGTCGACAAGCCGGCCGACGCGTTGCGCATTGTCATCATCACCAGCGGAACGGGCGCGAGCACCTCATTCGCCATCGCTGAAGAGGTGATCGGCGATCTCTATGGCCGAGCCCGCGCTTGAGGACCGACGCCATGCAACATGTTAAAGCCGTCATCTTCGATTGGGCCGGCACGATCGTCGACCACGGGTCGCTCGCGCCGATGGGCGCTTTCATCGAGACCTTCGCCGAATTCGGCGTCGCAATCACGATCGAGGAAGCGCGGGCGCCGATGGGCATGGCCAAGCGCCCGCACATCGCGGCGATTTGCGCGCTGCCGCGAGTGGCCGACGCCTGGGCGAAGAAACATGGGCGGGGCCCGAGCGAAGCGGGCATCGACGCGCTCTATGCGTCTTTCGTGCCCAAGAACATCGCCGTTGCCGCGCGCCATGCGACATTGATCTTGGGCGTCGTCGAGGTGACTCAAGCGCTGCGCGCAGAAGGCGTGAAGATCGGCTCGACCACCGGCTATACGCGCGAGATCATGGCGGAGATCCTGCCGGTCGCGGCGCGGCAGGGGTTTTCGCCGGACGGTCTGGTTTGCACCGGCGATACGCCGGACGGACGCCCGACCCCGTTCATGCTCTATAAGTCGCTCCTCGACCTTGCGGTCTGGCCGGCCTGGAGCGTCGTCAAAGTGGACGATACGACGGTCGGGATCGCCGAAGGGCTCAATGGCGGGGCCTGGACGGTCGGCGTTTCGGTCAGCGGCAACGAGCTCGGCCTGTCGTTGCAAGATACGCGAGCGCTGACGCCGGAGGAGCGCCAAAGCAGAAGAGCGCGGGCGGCGGCGCGTCTCGCCCAGGCGGGCGCCCACTATGTCATCGACAGCGTCGCTGATCTTCTTCCTGTGATCGCCATGATCGACAGCCGGCTCGAGCGCGGCGAGCGGCCATGACGACGGACGATCCCGCGCCCACCGAAGGCGACGTCAATCGCTCGCCCTTGCGCGGCGCCTGGCGCGCGGGATTGAACGCCGAAACGCGAGCTCTGCTCGACGATGACGAGCGCTATTTCATCCACCAGTCTCTTTCGACGCCATGCCTCGACGTCATTGAACGGGCCGAGGGGGCTTTGCTCTTCGACGTTGAAGGTCGGGCAATCCTCGACTTCCATGGCAACAGCGTGCATCAGCTCGGCCACGGCCATCCAAAGGTCGTGGCGGCGATCAAGGCCGAACTTGACCGTCTGCCCTTCTGCCCGCGCCGCTACGCCAATCGGCCGGCGATCGACCTCGCCCGCCGACTGATCGAGCTTGCCCCTGCCGCCCTCGCCAAGGTCCTCTTCGCCCCGAGCGGCGCGGCCGCTGTCGCCATGGCGCTGAAGCTCGCCCGTTACGCCACCGGACGGCACAAGGTCCTTTCGATGTGGGATGCTTTCCACGGCGCCAATCTCGATACGATTTCCGTCGGCAGCGAGGCCTTGTTCCGGCGGAGCATCGGGCCGTTGCTCTCCGGGAGCGAACATCTGCCGCCGCTTCATCTCGCCAAACGGTTTTTCGGCGGCGACGATCAAGCCTTCGCTCGCTTTGCCGACTACATCGATTATGTCCTCGAAATACAGGGCGACGTCGCCGCGCTTCTTGCCGAACCTGTGCGCTGGACGACGGTCGAAGGACCGCCGCAGGGATTTTGGCGGCAGGTGCGCTCGAGTTGCCAGCGCTACGGCGCACTGTTGATTTTCGACGAGATACCGAGCTGCCTCGGTCGTACCGGGACAATGTTCGCCTGCGAACAGGCTGAGGCGACGCCCGATATTCTCGTCATCGGCAAAGGGCTTGGCGGCGGAATCATGCCGATGGCGGCGATCATCGCCGCTGCCAGCCTCGATTGCGCGCCTGAGGCGGCGCTTGGCCACTATACCCATGAGAAGAGCCCGGTCGGCTGCGCCGCCGCGCTTGCCGCGTTGAACGCGATCATCGAGGAGGATCTGCTGCGCCGGGCCTGCGAACTCGGCCGCGTCGGGCTCGAGCGTCTCGCCGCGATCAAGGCGCGCCATTCGGTCATTCACGACATTCGCGGGCTCGGCGCCTATTTCGGCGTCGAAATCGCGGGGAGCGATCGAAAGGCGGCGAACGCGCGCGCCGATCGGTTGATGTACGCCTGCCTCGAGAGGGGTCTCAGCTTCAAGCTTGGCGGCGGCAATGTCGCGACCCTATGTCCGCCGCTCGTCATCCCCCGCGACCAGTTCGACCGGGCCTTCGACATCCTCGATGACGCCTTGACCGCTCTTCCCTGAGATCGCGGGGAACTGTCACATAACCGTCGTCTCCAAGGTCCAGCTATTGCGGTCGCAGAGGACCTCAGGGGAGCCATCGTCATGAGGACAATTTTCGCAGCCGCGCTCGCTCTCGCCGCTTTCGCCGCGCCGGCTTCAGCGCAATCGGGCGTCGTGACCGTCTATTCGGCCGACGGACTGCACGACGGCAAAGGCAGTTGGTATGAAACCCAGTTCGACGCCTTCACCAAGGCGACCGGGGTCAAAGTGCAATATATCGAGGGCGGCTCCGGCGGCATCGTCGAGCGGGTCGCCAAGGAGAAGTCCAATCCGCAGGCTGACGTACTGGTCACGCTGCCTCCCTTCATTCACCGCGCCGCGGCCGAAGGCCTGTTACAGAGTTTTAAGCCGCAAGCTTCTGCCGAGATCGACGGGGCGGGCGATCAATTCGTACCTCTCGTCAACAACTATATGAACTTCATCTACAACGGTGCGGTCCTGAAGGACGCGCCGAAGTCCTATGAGGATCTGCTGGCGTCGCAATTCAAAGGCAAGATCCAATATTCGACGCCGGGTCAAGCCGGCGACGGCACCGCCGTCATGCTTCAGGTTATCCATGCTTTCGGCGGCCGCGACGCGGGCTTCGACTACTTGAAGAAGTTGCAGGACAACAATGTCGGGCCGTCCGCCTCCACCGGCAAGCTGACGGCGCTCGTCAACAAGGGCGAACTCTATGTCGCCAATGGCGATCTGCAAATGAACATGTCGCAGATGATCGACAATCCGAACATCCGCGTGCTCTTCCCGGCCGGGCCGAATGGCGAGCGCTCGACGCTGGCGTTGCCCTATTACGTCGGGCTCGTCGCTGGCGCGCCGAACGCTGAAAATGGCAAGAAGCTGATCGAATTCCTCCTCTCGAAAGAGGCGCAACAAACTGTCAGCTCCGTCGCCATCGGCGTGCCGGTGCGCAAGGACGTGACGCCGAGAGACGCCAATTACGCCAAGCTCCATGAAGCCTTACAAGGCGTGACCGTGTGGACGCCGGACTGGGCTGATGTCTTGAAGAACCTGCCGGCCGATGTCGCCCGCTGGCGAGAGGCGACCGGGAGCTGAGACTTAAATGTCCGCTGTCGCGCTTGCCGACTCGCAAGCGCCGGCGATGGGCGCAACCTTCCGCGCCGCCGGCTCGAAAGTTTCGTTCGACAAAGTCAGCGTCGCCTATCGCGGCGCTGTCGTGCTGAAGCCGTTGACGCTGGAAGCGCCGGCGGGCGAAATCTTGGCGCTGATCGGGCCCTCGGGCTCGGGCAAGACCACTGCCCTCAGGGCGGTCGCGGGCTTTGTGCGGCCGGTAAGCGGGCGCATCCTGATCGGCGATATCGATGTGACCGATCTGCCGCCCTATCGGCGCGGCCTCGGCATGGTCGTGCAAAACTACGCTCTGTTCCCGCACATGCGGGTCGAAAACAATATCGCCTTCGGCTTGCAAGCCCAAGGCGCCGAAAAGGCGCTGATCGCCGAACGCGTGAGCGAGGTTTTGCGCATCGTCGGCATGTCCGCCTATGCGACGCGCTACCCGCGCGAACTCTCCGGCGGGCAGCAGCAACGCGTCGCCATCGCCAGAGCTTTGGCGGTGCGCCCGCGCGTATTGCTTCTCGATGAGCCGTTGTCGGCGCTCGATGCGCAGATCCGGCGCAGCATGGTCGAGGAGATCGCGAAACTTCATCGCGATCTGCCGGAACTAACAATCCTCTACGTCACGCATGATCAGAGCGAAGCGTTGACCCTCGCCGACAAGATCGCCGTCATGCGCGACGGCGCGGTGAGTTCGCATGGGGCCGCCGCCGAACTCTATCGCCGGCCGCCCAATCGCTTCACCGCCGAATTCCTCGGCCGCGCCAATCTCCTGCCCGTCACCGTGACTGAGGCGACGGGCTCAAGCGGCCTGGTCCGGGCGCGCATCGGCGGAACGAGCGTCCTTTCGGCCGGAGCAGGCGAGCAGCCGGGCGCAAGGCGCCTCCTTTGCGTGCGCCCGCAACATCTGACGCTGACGCCCGAGGGCGAAGGGAGCAACAAGATCAGCGGCGTGCTGAAACACGTACATTGGCAGGGCGAACTGACTCACCTGACCCTCGAAGTGGAGGGCAGTCTGGCGCGCATCGTCGCAACGCGGCTGCCGGCGGTCGCGCCTAAAATGGGGAGCCGGCTCGATCTCTATTTCGCGCCAGGCGACGCCAGCCTCATTCCGGACGACCCCGATGTCTGACGCCGCGCTGCCGGCGCGGGCGCGGCGGCTCCGGCCGGACCTGTCGCAGCTATGGATCGTCCCGCCGGGCGCGATCCTCGCTCTCTTGTTCTTCTACCCGCTTGCCCTCATCGTCCGGCAGGCCCTTAGCGGCGAGAGCGGCGCGCCGAGCCTTGACGAATTCGCGCAAGTTCTGCACGCGCGTTTCTTCCTCAACGCTCTGCTCAATACAGCGACGATAGCCGCAGCGGCGACGTCCGGGTGTCTGTCCTTGGATTCATCCTCGCCCTGATCCTTGCCTTCGCGCCCTTTCCCGGTAGCCTCTTCATCGCCCGGCTGATCGACACGTTCATCGCGCTGCCGACCTTTCTGGTCACCCTCGCCTTCACTTTTCTCTATGGGTCGGCCGGGGTGCTCAACGAAGCTCTGATGAAGAGCTTCGCCCTGCCGCTGCCGCCGGTGAATTTCCTCTATTCCGCCTGGGGCGTCATCCTGGCCGAAGTGACGGTCTATACGCCCTTCGTCCTGCGCCCGTTGCTTGCGGCCTTTTCCTTGATCGACCGCAGTCAGATCGAAGCCGCCAGCATTCTGGGCGCGCGCCCCTTGCGCATCATCCGCGCCGTGATCTTCCCAGCCGCGATTCCGGCTTTGATCGCGGGCGGCAGTCTTTGCCTGCTTCTGACGGTCAATGAATTCGGGATTGTGCTTTTCATTGGCGCCAAAGGCGTCATCACCCTGCCGCTTCTGATCTACGACAAGGCGATTGAGGAATCGGACTACCAAACCGCCTGCATCATCGCGGTGATCAATATCGCTTTGTCGCTGAGCCTGTTCGGCCTTTATCGTTTCGCCGCGAGCCGGTTCGAGGCATAGGCATGCTCGTCTGGTCATTCACGGGCCGCGTCGTCACTTGGCTGGTGGCGGCATTGCTGATTGGCCTTATATTCCTGGCGCCTCTCGTGGTGATCCTTCTTTCCAGCCTCGCCGCGCAATGGGGCGGGGTGCTGCCGAACGGACTGACCCTCGAACATTATGGTCAAGCGGTGTCGGGGGCATCCGGCGAGGCGGTCTCGGCGAGTCTTGTTACCGGATTTGTCGCCAGCGCCGTCGCCCTGCTCTGCGGAACCTGGGCGGCGGTGGCGTTGCGAGCGCAAGGCGAGCGCGCGCAAAGGCTCCTCGGCTGGCTCTTTTTCATTCCGAGTGCGGTGCCTTCGGTCTC
>DASZFX010000305.1:0-2282 GCA_035939375.1 Roseiarcus sp. | reverse complement strand
TTCCGATTTGTCGAAGATGATCGCAAGATGGGTCGGCTTGATTCCCGCCGCGCCCTCGCGGATGAATTGAAACAGCTTGGTCGCAAACAGCCTGACCGCGCCGACCGGCAGCCGGTCGGTGCGATAATTGTATTTTTGATCCTGTCGGATCGATTGGAAATAGGCCCTGAAGACGAAAGACGAGCCGTCGACGAGGAAAACACGGTCGCCGGGACCGACGGGACGATGGTTTTTGGTCATGGGCCTTA
Source organism: Roseiarcus sp. (assembly GCA_035939375.1). Classification (GTDB taxonomy): domain Bacteria; phylum Pseudomonadota; class Alphaproteobacteria; order Rhizobiales; family Beijerinckiaceae; genus Roseiarcus. The sequence goes on along the minus strand of DASZFX010000305.1, from coordinate 2,034 downwards.
CATAATGCGCGCCGACGGCGAGCGCCACCGCGCGCAAGGGGTGGGCGAATTCGAGACCGGGACGGCGGGCGCCCCAAGGCGAGCCTCAGGCCGGCCGCCCTCTCGTCCCCTTACGTCGTCAGCACGATCTTGCCGATATGCGCCGAGCTTTCCATTCTCGCATGGGCCTGCGCCGCTTCGGCGAGCGGAAAAGTGGAATCGATCACCGGCCTGCACCGCCCCGCCGCGAGCAACGGCCAGACATTCGCGCGGAGGGCTTCGGCAATCGCGGCCTTTTCGGCGACGCCGCGCGGGCGGAGCGTCGAGCCCGTATGGATGAGACGTTTCACCATAAGGGGACGCAGATCGACCGTCGCCTGCGGGCCGTTGAGAACGGCGATCTGGACGATGCGGCCGCGCGCGGCGGCCGCGACGTAGTTGCGCGCGACATAGTCGCCGCCGACCATGTCGAGAATGACGTCGGCGCCTTTATTGTCGGTCGCTTTCAAGGTCTCGGCGACGAAATCGGCGGCGCGGTAGTCGATCGCGACATCGGCGCCGAGGCGCAAGCAAGCAGCGGTTTTGTGCGGCGAGCCGGCGGTGACGATGACCTTGGCGCCGAACGCCTTGGCGAGCGCGATCGCGGTCGAGCCGATGCCGGAGGTACCGCCATGTACGAGCAAAGTCTCGTTCGCCTTCAAGGCGCCGCTGTCGAAGACATTCGTCCAGACGGTGAAGAACGTCTCCGGGATCGCGCCGGCTTCGATGAGCGAAAGGCCCGACGGGATCGGCAGCGCATTGCTCTCGTGGGCGAGGCAATATTGCGCATAGCCGCCGCCCGGTACGAGCGCAAGGACTTCGTCCCCGAGCTTGTGGCGGGTCGCGCCTGGTCCAAGCGCGGCCACCGCGCCGGCGATTTCGAGGCCGAGAATATCCGGCGCGCCGGGCGGAGGAGGATACTGGCCCTGGCGCTGCATCACGTCCGGGCGATTGACGCCGGCCGCCGCGACCGCGACGAGAATCTCGCCCGCGCGCGGTTGCGGAAGCGGGCGCGTTCCGAGCTCCAGCACCTCCGGTCCGCCGGGGCCGGCGGCGATCACCGCCTGCATCGTCTCGGGAAGATCGGGCATGGGCTCTCTGGCGGCTTTCAGACTGTCGTCACGGGCGAAGCGACCTTGACCCCGTCTTTGCATGGCGCGGCGCGAAACTCGGGCAGCTCCTCGGCGCGCCGCCAATAGCTCGCGAGCGTTGGGTAGCGTTCGGTCGGAGCGTCGTCGGGCGTATAGGCCTGCGTGAAGGCGAAAGCCGTCGCCACCGTGATGTCGGCCAACATCAGATTTTCATCGACAAGCCAATTTTGAGTCTTGGCGGTCTCGCGCTCCAGCGCTTCGAGACCTGCCGACAATTGCCCGCGCACCCGCGCGAGCCACGGCTCATGTTGCGTCTCCGGCGGACGCAAATGGCGCTCGTAGTGGATCTGGGCGGCCTTTTCATCGACCGTCAGGGCGAGGCCGTTCAGCCGATAAGCCTTGAGCCGCGCCGCCGGCGCGCCGGGCGTCAGGCGGGGCGCGCGCGGAGCGAGGCTCTCGACGTATTCGATGATCAGCGTCGATTCAACCAGAGCCGAGCCGTCGTCGGCGATAAGGGTCGGCGCTTTCAGCAAGGGACTGATCGCGCGAAATTCCTCGATTTGGCGGAACAGCGAGATCGGGCGATGCTCAAAGGGCAGGCCTAGCCGCAAAAGCGCGATGGCGACGCGGCGCACATAGGGCGAATCCAGCATGCCGATCAATTGCAATTCCGTCGTCTCCATTGATGCGGGCGGCAGTTTGCGTATGTTCGGTTGAGCGCGCAAGTCGGCGCGCCTCAGACCGGCGGCGGAGGCGCCCAATGGCGACATTCGACGAAGACGCGGTTGGACAGCCGCGCAAGGCGCCGGCGACCCATGAGATCGGCCAGGCGATCGACGCGCTGTCAGTCCACGAGCTCGAGGAGCGCATCGCCTTGCTGAGGGCGGAGATCGCCAGGCTCGAGGCCGGGATCAAGGCGCGACAA
>DASZFX010000304.1:0-15709 GCA_035939375.1 Roseiarcus sp. | reverse complement strand
CAGTCCTCATCTCGAGGACGCGCTCATTCCCTCGCCCGAAACCGTCGCGGCGGCGGTCAGGTCGCTGCTCTAAAAGGCGTTCGGCGAATGGACTTTCTCGTACCCAAACTCAGCGCGACGATGGAGAGCGCCAAGGTTCTGCGATGGTTGAAGCAAGTCGGCGACAAAGTCGCGATTGGCGAGCCGCTGGTCGAGCTTGAGACGGACAAGGCCGCGATGGAAGTGGAATCGCCGGTCGATGCGACCCTCGAGGCGGTCCTTGCCGAGGAGGGCGCCGAACTGCCGATCGGCGGCGCGCTCGCCCGGCTGGCGACGCAGGCTCCGTCCAGAGAGGCGGCGGAGACGACGAGGATCGAACTTGCGGCGCCGCCGCCAACTCGTGAGACGAGACGCGCCGCCGCCGGCCCAGTCGGCTCGACGGAGACAGGACCGCCGCGCCGCGTCCTCGCTTCGCCTCTCGCCAGGCGTTTGGCGCAAATCAATGGGATTGATCTTGCCGGCCTCGCCGGCGGCGAACAGCTTGGGCGTCTGCGCAAGCGCGACGTGCTCGCCGCCCTTGCGGCGAGAAGCGGGGAGGAGAACCGACGCACTCCGATCGCCGGATTTGCGCCTCACTCGCGGATGCGCGCCCAGATCGCCGAGGCCGTGTCGCTCAGCCGCCGCACGATTCCCTCATTCGTACTTGACCGCTGGGTAGAGACCGCGGCCATCGATCGGGTCCGCGCCGCCCTTGCCGGCGAGACCGAACGAACGAACGGCGTCAAGACGACCTTCACCGATTTTCTCCTCTTTGCTCTGGCCGCCGCCTTCGCAGCGCATCCGCGCATTCTCGACCGCTGGGGCGAGCAGGACGGCCAAGTCGGACGAATAGCCTCCTCAGCGATCGATATCGGCCTGGTCGTTGCTCTCGACGACGGCATGATGCTTCCGGTCCTGCGCGATCTTGGCGGCAAGGCGCTCGGCGAAATTGCGCGGGCGCGCCATGCTGCTGTCGCGCGCGTTCGTTCGGGCCGGTTGCTTCAGAGCGACTATGCGCCGGTCGCTTTCTCACTCTCCAACATCGGTCCGAGCGGCGCCGATCGTTTCGAGGCGATCATCAATCCGGGCCAGTCGAGCATACTCGCGGTCGGACGTCGGCATGAACGAGCGGTCGCGCGTTCAGGGGCCGTCGCCGCAACGACAGGCGTCAATCTCACCTTGTCAGTCGATCATCGCCTCATCGACGGCCTCCACAGCGCTGCATTCCTGGCGACCCTGGCCGAGCGGATCGAACGCGGACCTTGGCCGTCGCGCTGAGAAGCCTCCAGCGTCCCGCGAAGGCGGGTTTTCTAGGACGACGCCAAGTCGCCGTTCCGGCTGTGCCGCTCCATGCGCATGATATGCGTGGCGAGCGCTTCGACCTGGTCATAGTCGCGGACGGCGATCGCCGCCGACAGCGCGCCGTCGCTGACGACATGCACGCGATCGGCGGCTTCGTAGACTTCCGGGACTTCGGTGCAGAACATAATCGCCGCATTGCCTTTTTCGACATAGTCGCGGAGAAGGCGATAGATTTCGCGCTTGCTGCGAATATCGACTCCGCGCGTCGGCTCCTCCAACAGCAGCAGGCGCGGCGCGCAATTGAGCGCCTGGGCGATCGCCACTTTCTGTTGGTTGCCGCCTGAGAGCGAGCGTACGCCCTGCGATACGGTCCGGGTCTTGATCAGGAAACGATTAACCGCTTCGACAGCGAGCTGACGCATGCGTTTCTTCCTCAAAGCCATAGCGAAGCCGGCGATGTCCGGCTTGCCGAGACGGACAAGGAGATTTTCGCCGACCGAGAAATTGCTGTAGAGGCTGAAGAGACGGCTTGCCGGGACATAGGCGGCGAGGCCCTGCGCTGCCTCGCCTTTTCCGCCAGCGATCTCGATTGCTCCGGTGCAAGGCTCCAACCCGACGAGGGAGCGCAGGAGTTCGCGCGCGCCCGATCCTTCGACGCCGACCAAGGCGATGATCTCGCCTGGCGCCGCGCTGAGGTTGACGCCGCCGAACGCGCTCTCGTGGGACCAGTTCGCCAGGCTGACGATGGGCTTTACGCCATGAAGCCGATGGCCGCCGTCCTTGGCGCCGGCGTCGGCGCCGCTATCGACGACAAGTTGTCGAGCAAGCCCATCCTCGGTCAGCGTCTCTCTTTCGAGAATGGCGCGTACCCGGCCGTCGCGTATGACGGCGACGCGCGCGGCATGTTCGTAAAGATCGCCGAGCCGGTGGGTGACGAGAAGCACGATGCGCCCGCCCGCCGCGAGCTTGTGGATCTCCCGGAACAATTCGTCGGATTCCTCGTCGGTCAACGCGGAATTTGGCTCGTCGAACAGAAAGATCTGCGCGTCGCGCGCGACGGCGCGCGCAATCTCGGTGCGCTGCTGCGTGGCGAGCGTGCAATCCCCCAAAAGGCTGTCGGCGAACCGGTCGATGCCGAAAGCCTCCATCACGGCGGCGTCGCCGGCGCTGAGCCTCGGGCGGACGGCGCTGACGCCTTCGCGCCCGACAAGCACATTTTCGGCGACGCTGAGGTTGGGGAAGAGCTGCGGCTCCTGATGGACCACGGCGACCGCATGCCAATCAGCGGTCGGCGTCCAGGGCCGGCCGTTGAAGATGAGCTCGCCGCTGTCGGCGCTCTCCTCGCCGGCGATGATGCGCACGAGCGTGCTTTTGCCGGCGCCGTTCGGTCCGGCAATGCCGAGCACTTCTCCTGGCCGGATGTCGAGGTCGATTCCAGCCAGCGCAATGGTGTTGCCGTACCGCTTCTCGAGGTTGCGGACGCGGACGCCTTCGGGACCGCCGCTCATGCCGCCCTGCGCTTGCGGATATTGGTGAGCGCGAGATCGAGGGCGACGGCGCCGATGGTGACGAAACCGAGGAAAAGCTGCTGTACGTGCGGTCCCGGCGTGAGCAGGGCGAGGCCCTGTTGCAGCTCGGCGAGGAGCAACGCGCCGCACAGGGCGCCGATCACCGTTCCCTTGCCGCCCGAAAGGCTGGCGCCTCCGATGATCACCGCGGCGAAAACCGGGAAAGTATAGGAAAGGCCGATGTTCGGCTGCGCGGTTTGGATGAAGGAAAAGTCGAGGATGCCGGCGATGGCGGCGAGCATCCCGCAGATCACGAAGGCGAGGATCTTGTATCGGGTGACAGGCAAACGGGCGAATTGCGCCGCGACCGGATTGCCGCCGATCGCCATCAGGCGGAAGCCGAACAAAGTGCGATGGAGCAGGAAACCGACGACCAGGGCCAGCCCGATCATCCAGACGACTTCAAGCGAGATCGGATGCGTGCCGAAGCTTGCAGTAAGGTTGGTGAAGAAGTCCAGCTCTGCCGGGTTGATCTCGGAGCCCGGCGGCGGATAGACCGGATTGAATGTCGAGGTCTTGGTGATCCACAGCGAAACGCCATAGAGCAGGTTGTAACTGCCGAGCGTGACGATGAAGGACGGGATGCGCAGCCAGGTGACCAAGGCGCCGTTGAACAGGCCGACAAGAGCGCCGACTCCGACCGCCAGCGCCAGCGCGGCATAGATCGGAACTCCGAGCACGATCCATATGACGGCCAGCGCATTGGCGCCGAGGCCATACATGGCGCCGAAGGAAAGATCGATCTCGCCGACCACAATTACCAGGGTCAAGCCGAGCGACATGATCGCCACCGAACTCATCGCACGCAATACCGAAATGCCGACGTCGACATTGAAAGACCTCGGCTTGAGGATCAGCATGATCACGGCGACAAGGATGATGGCGAGAAAGAGCCCGCTCATTCGCAGCGCGAGGTCGAACGTCGCCTGACCGGCGGTCGAAAGATTCGGACGGGCAGCCTCGGACGGGACGGTTTCGCGGGAATCGGCGCTGGTCATGAAATTTGGCGGCCATCCTATCGAGGAAGAGGGGCCGGAGATGTCCCGACCCCTCAAGGGGTCGAACTTACTTCTGACCGAGGATGCGGTCGAGTTCGGCGCGCGCGGCCGCAACCTGATCCTTCATCACCGGCTTCAGGGTCTGCGTATTGGGCAGTACCACGCCGTTCTTGAGAAACTGGGCGCAAGCCGGACCGCCGAAGGCCGCCTGGTCGGACCAGCGTTGGTCGAGCGCTGCGACCTGGATGCCCTTTTCGATGCCGTCGAGCTGGCCCTTCGAGACGTTCCAGCCGATCGTGAACACCTGACCGGTCTTGTTCAGGCTTTGGATCGCCCGGTCGGCGTGCTCGGCGCCGATATCGACGTTCTCGATGAATTGCACGTCGGGATTTGCCGAGAGGAATGTCCTGTAGGCGTCGTAGGTCTGGCCCGGATCATAGCTGACATTGAGGCCGTTCGCCTCGGTCGTGGCGAATTTCGCGTCCGGGATCGCTTTGGCGATCGTCTCGTGGAACCCCTTCATCCGGCCTTGCGCCCAAAATTGCGTCGGATCGCCGCCGGAGACGGCGAAGACCTTTAGGTCCTTGTTGTTGGCCTTCATCCAGTCGAGCACGATTTTGGCCGCGGTTTCGCCTTCGAGTTGCGGTACTTGGGTGAAGTTGGTGAATTCATGGCCGCGCGAGGTGACGCCGACGGTGAAGACCGGGATGCCCTGGTCCATCAGTTTGTTGACCATGGCGGTAGTCGAGTCGGACGTCGTCGGTTCGATCGAGATGCAATCGATCTCGCCGGCGGCGAGTTTGGCCTCGATCTGCGAGACCTGCTGGTTGGCGTCGGTCTGCACCGGCGCGATCGAGGCGCAGTCGATCGGATAGATGGCGCCGCCGAGTTTGCAGCCGGTTTCGAATCCGGCCGCATATTGCGGCGAAAAAAGCGGAATGCCGGAGGCTTGGTACGAGAACACGTAGTTGATCTTGGAGCCGGCCTTGACCTTGGCCACGATGCGATCGGCGAGCTTGAATGAACCAGAGTCCCGCTTCACTTCGAAGGGCGCGCCCGCGACTTTCTCGCCGCTCGTTGGGATTTGCGACTGGCTGTCCTCGGCGAAGGCTGCGCTTAGGCCGACCAAGCCGGTGAGAGCGAGGGTTGCGGCGCTTAATTTCAGATCGATCATCATGCGTTCCTCCCAGAAACGGCGCTTGCCGATAACATCGTCTTCCTCGGTCCGGTCAGCGCGACAGGACCTTTTCACTGCGGAAGCTGTTGACCACCTCTTCGATCACCTCGATGCCGAGGCCAGGACCGGTCGGCGGATAGACCCAGCCCTGTTTATGGTCGAACGGTTGCGTCACGAGATCATGCTGCATCGGGTTTCGGAGCGGTTTCAATTCGAAGAGCTTGCACGCCGGCGAATTGAACGAAATCGCCAGACTCGCCGCCGTGACGATCGCCGACGACCAGGCATGAGCATTGGCTTGCCGTCGATAGAACTCGCAGCGCTCGGTGACCTTCTTGAAGCCGGTGATGCCCTCGGCGCGGCCAGGATCGACGCCGACGACGTCAACCGTTCCCGTCGCCAATACGCGCTCGAATTGTTCGAGCGTCCATTCGCGCTCGCCATAGGCGATGCGGGTCGTCGTCTTGGCGCGTAGGTTCGCATAGCCCTCCGGGTCCCAGGCGCCGAGCGGCTCCTCGATCCAGTCGAGATTATATTCCTCCATCGCCTTTGCGCGTCGCACGGCGTCGGTGACGTCCCATTTGATGGCGATGCCGTTGTCGATCATCAGCATCTTGTCGCCAAGCACTTCGCGCATCGCTTTGACGTAGGCGACGTCGCGATCGTGATCGTAGCCGAGGCGGGCGCCGCCCCGCTTGCCGAAACCCGTCTTGAGCCCTTGCAGCCCGGTCGAAACCCATTCGGCCGTCTCCTCCGCCATCTCCGGAATCGACTCGTAATGGGCGTGGCAGGATGCGATCGCCGGCAGGCGCTCGTGGACGGGGCCGCCAAGGAGATCGAGCACGCTTCTGCCGAGCGCCTTTCCCTTGAGGTCCCAGAGCGCGATGTCGATGGCGGCTGTGGCGTAGGAGGCGATGCCGCCGTGATAGCCGTACCACCAGGCCTGCTGTTTGTTCTGTCGCCACAGGGTCTCGGTCTGGACCGGATCCTTACCGACCAGATTTGGAGCCATGCCCTCGACGATCGCCTTGGCGGCGAAATTGGCCTCGGGAAATTGCGTGATCGACTCGCCCCAGCCGACCTGGCCGTCATCGGCGGTGATCTTGGCGAGGCAGAGATGGCGGAGCGCGTTGAAGTCGTTCGGTTCCGGATAGCTGACGGGAATGGCTTCGATCCTGGCGATCTTCATTGTCTCTTCCTCATCCGATCGCGCCGCGATAGAGCGGCATGCCTTCGACGCCGACGTCCACCTTGATCAGCCTGCCCGTCATCGCCGAGCCGGTCACGTCGAATGGCCCCATGTCGCAGCAAAACAGCGCGCCGCCCTTGCCGAAGACGCAATTCAGAATGGTGCCGCCGGTCTCGAGAAAATGCAGCGGCTTGCCGTTCTTGTCGATGACGTCGACGCCGCCGGCGGCGACTGCGGTGATCCAGAAATTGCCGGCTGCGTCGATCTTGAGACCATCGGGAATATGCCCTTCGGGCATTTTGTGGATGACCTGCTTTGCGCCGTCGGGCGTTCGCCGCACGACATTCATCGTATAGGACTCGACCCAAACGATCGAGTTGTCGGGTTCGACGACAATGCCGTTGGGATAGACATATTCCAGCTCTTCGAAGATATGCGCCTTGCCGTTCTTCTCGATGACGACAATGCGTCCTGGGTGCGGCTTTGTCGCGGGGGCCCAGTCGCCGGAATCGGTAAAATAGAGCCGCCCGTCCGGTCCGAAGGCGAGATCGTTCGGTCCGTCGAATTTCACGCCGTCCGCCTCGGTGACCAGAATCTCTACTTTTCCGGAAGGGCTGGTCTTCTGGATCGATGGCGGACGATGCACGGGCGCGACCCAGTTTCCGACATTGGGGGTCTGGGTGGAATAGACGCAGCCGTCGCTTCCGAGCATGCAGGCGTTCGGTCCGCCGCCGACTTTGGCGTAGGCGCCGGCGTTGCCGGTCCTGGGATCCCATACGCCGATTTCGCTTGCATAAGTGTTGGCGTAGATGACCCGACCGTCGTCGAGTTCATAGGGACCCTCGGGATGGCCAAGTCCAACGGTACATACCGTGATCGGTTTCTTCATGGGTCTTCCTCCCTCACCAAGCCACGAGCCCGCCGGTGAAGTTTATCGCTTGTCCGGTCATGTAGGCGGAATCTTCGGACAGAAGGAACCAAATCAGCCCGGCGCATTCTTCCGGCGACGAGCTTCGTCCGAGCGGCACGAGCTTGTTTCGCGCGCTCCGCCAATCGTCAGGGCTGAGGCCGCGCATCGGCGCGACTTTCTCCAGCACCTCTTCTTGCATGGGCGTATCGACAATTCCCGGCAGGATGGCGTTGACCCTGACCGGGCGCGAGGCGAGCGCATAGGCGAAAGACCGCGTGATCGACAGAATCGTGGTCTTGGACGCGGCATAAGCGGCGACTTCGACCGTGGTTGCGAGTTTAGCCGAACTCGACGAGAGATTGACGATCGCTCCGCCGGGGTTCAGTCGCGGGCCGATCTTTTGACACAGGAAGAAGGTCGTCTCCGCGTTGATGGTCTGAACCCGGCGCCAGTCCTCCACGGTCAGATCGAAGATCGGTTTGATCAGGATGACGCCGGCCGCGTTCACGAGATAGTCGGCGCCCTCGGCCCAATCGGCGACCTTTGCGCGAAAAGCCGGTTCGGTGAGATCGCCGACGAGCGTCTTGCAGCGAGCGTCCTCAAGATCCGCGAGGCCGTCGGGTTTGACATCCACCGCGAGCGTCTCGGCGCCTTCTCGTAGCAGACGACGGACGACGGCTTTGCCAATGCCGCCGCCGGCCCCGGTCACGACCCCGCGACGCCTCCGAGATGGCGCGCTCATCCGCGAAACGTCCTCCCGCCTTTGCTGGCCTACAAAACTGGCCAGACCAATTGTTTATGTTGCGACCAATGCAGCGATGCGTCTCCGCGGGCAAGACCGAGAGAAAGCGCGCTCTGCAGCGATAGCGGACTTCGAACTTCCGCTGAGTTCTCCAACTATATTGAAACGTTATGGAATCGCGCAAGCCCATTGTAGGGCGCGCGACAACAGCCTCCGGCATTCCGCCGGGAGGCTCATCGCCGAGAGCAGAACGCCATGATTTAATTATCATTCCTGAAACGCTCTGAACGAAAAGCGGCGCACCCGCTCTTGGCCGGCGCGACTTCGGCCATTCTTGCGCCAGCAGTATTGCTCGGCTAGGGATTGAAACGATATTGTCGTCATCGACCCGGCAAGGCGGTTTGGGGTCGGTCCCGGCGCGCGCACGTCGACCAGGGTTGCGCCGGGGTTGCGAACGAGCGCGGCCCAGACGGGGAGGCATGGGGCGGTGGCCGAAATTCCATTCATCGACACTCATTTTCATCTGCACGATCTGAAGCGCCCGGAGCTTCGCTATTCCTGGCTGGAGCGCGACGCCGTCCATGGTTTCTTGGGAAATATCGACGCGCTGAAGGCGCAACACTATTGGATCGACGACTACATTGCCGAGGTCCGCTTTGCGAATGTGCCCAAGGCGATCCATGTCCAGGCGGCGCTGGGAGCGCTTGATCCGGTCAACGAGACGAAATGGCTGCAGGCCTTTGCCGACAAGACCGGCTATCCGCAAGGCGTCGTCGCCGAATGCCGCCTTGCCGATCACGACGCTGAAGCCGTGCTCGAGCGGCACATGGCTTACCCCAATGTCCGCGGCATACGCGACTTCGGAAAGGGCCGTTACCTTGTCGATTCCGCCTGGCGCGCCGGTTTCAAATTCCTCGAACGACACAATCTGGTCTCATGTATCGATACGCGCATCCAATTTTTCGACGATCTCCTCGATCTCGCGGCCGCCTTTCCGAATATCCTCATTTGCGTCGATCACTGCGCCATTCCCGAGGCGCGCGACGAGGCCTATTTCAAGCGGTGGTCGAATGCGATGGGCGAATTGGCGAGGGCGTCCAACGTGGCCATGAAAATCTCCGGCCTCGGCATGATGGATCGCCTATGGACCGTCGCCTCCCTTCGCCCGTGGGTGCTGCGCAGCATCGAGGCTTTCGGCGTCGATCGCGTCGTCTTCGGGACCAACTGGCCGGTGGATCGGATGTTCAGCTCCTATCCGGATCTCATCAACGCCTATGCGACGATCATCTCTGGCTTCACCAAGGACGAACAGACGGCGATGTTCTCGCGCAACGCAGAACGGCTTTTCAGAATCTGAAGACTTTGTCGCGAGGGAAGAGTCGTGGTCGTCGCAACAGGCGTTTCAGGTACGGTCGCTAGCGCCGCCGCGGTTCATCACATCGGCGTGAGCGTCGCCAATATCGATGAGGCGCTGGCCTTCTGGGAATCCTTCCTCGGCGTTCCGGCGCGATGGCGCACGACGCTGGACCGACCCTATCTCGGCGCCGTCGTCGGCATTCCCGGCATCGCCATCAAGGCCGCCTTCATCGACCTTCCCGGCGGCGTCATTCTCGAAATCCTCGAGTATCAGGTCGAGGGCAAGCGCGCGAACCCGGAAGCGACGTCCAATCCCGGCAATGTTCATCTCTGCCTCGCCGTCGAAGACGCCATTCTGGCTTGGCGCCGCGCTGTCGATTGCGGCGCCCGGCCGGTCAGCCCCGGCGGCCCCGTCGCAATCGACGGCGGCCCAAATATCGGCGCGCGCGCCGCCTATCTTCGCATCCATGACGGCGTCACGCTGGAGCTCTTCCAGCGACCTCGGCTGGCTGAAGGAGCGTAGCGCATGATCAGGCGGGTCAGTTTCATTCGTCGCAAGGCGGGGCTCACGCGAGAGGAATTCTTCGCCCATTGGACCGGCCGCCATGCGGAGATCGTTCGACAGCTTCCCGGTTTGCGCGGGCTGCGCTTCAGCCGGGTCGAGCGCTGCGCGCCAGAGGATGCGGCCTGGGACGGCGTCGGCGAGACCTGGTTCGCTTCCATTCCAGACGCCGACCGCGCCTTCGCGAGCGAACCTTTTTTGACGCAGCTGACCGACGATCGCCAGAAGTTCATCGGAAGCGCGCATTCCTGCTACGTCGAGGAGCCCGCGGGCGTCGAGCCGCCTGACGGCGGGAGCAAAAGATGACTTGGAATCTCGCCTCGGGCCTCGAGGGCAAACGCGTACTCGTCACGGGCGCGGCGGGCGGCATTGGCCGCGAAGTGGCGCTGGCCTTTGCCGCGGCCAATGCGCGCGTCGCGGTTGTCGATCTTTCGGATGAAAAGGTGAGAGCAGTCGTCGCCGAAATGTCGGGCGGCCCACATCTGGCGTTGGCCGCCGACCTTCGCCCCGTCGCCGGCCACCCGAAGCTGATCGAAACCGTCACGGGCGCGCTCGGCGGCCTCGACATATTGGTTTGCGCCGCTGCGGTTCTCGTTCGGCGCCACACGATCGATGACGTCACCGAGGCGGACTGGGATTTCCAGCACGACGTCAACCTCAAGGCGGCATTCTTCCTCAACCAGGCCGCCGCGCGCGCCTTTCGCAAGCAAGGAAGGGGCGGGCGCATCATCAACTTCACCTCGCAAGGCTGGTGGAGCGGCGGCTTCGGCGGCTCGGTCGCCTACGCCGCTTCGAAGGGCGGCGTCGTATCGATGACCCGCGGGCTCGCCCGATCGCTCGCCAAAGACGGCATAACCGTCAACGCGGTTTCGCCCGGCGCCGCCGACACTGCGATGATGCGCAGCGGCATGACGGACGAACAACTGGCCGGCGTCGTCGCCGCCATCCCGCTCGGACGCATGGCGGCGCCTTCGGAACTGGCGGGCACGGTTCTGTACCTCGCCTCCGACCACGCCGCCTATGTCACTGGCGCGACGATCAACGTCAGCGGCGGCTGGCTGATGTACTGAACCCGCCTTGCCGAAGGGAGGAGCAATGTCGCATTCGCTTTCAGGGCGCGTCGCCGCCGTCACCGGCGGGGCGCGCGGCATCGGCGACGCCATCGCCGCACGGCTCTTGATCGATGGCGCGAGCGTCTTCGCGCTCGACAAGGCCGCGCCGTCCGAGCCGCGCGACGGCGTCGTCTATCTTGAGGCCGATGTCACCGATCCGGCGAGCGTCGCAGCGGCCTTCAAGGCGATCGACGCTGCGGCCGGCCAGATCGACATTCTCGTCAACAACGCCGGCATCCAGCGCGTCGGCCTTGTCGGCAAGGTCTCCTTTGCCGATTGGTCGGCCGTCGTCGCTACCCATCTCAACGGCTTTTTCCTGTGCGCGTCCGAGGCGGTGCCGCGTATGGTCGCGCGGGGTAAGGGGGGCGCCATCGTCAGCATCGCCTCGACGGCGGCCTTCGTCGGCCTGCCCGGACGCAGCGCCTATTGCGCGGCGAAGGCGGGGATTCTCGGCCTGACGCGGGCGTTGTCGCTCGAAGTCGCTTCGGTGGGCATTCGCGTCAATGCGGTGGCGCCGGGCTTCACACGGACCAAATTCATCGATCAGGCCCTGGCCGATGGTTCATTGCAGGAAGATTGGATGATCGCCCGCGTGCCGATGAAACGCCTGGCGGCGACCGAGGAGATCGCGAATGCGGTGCGCTATCTCGCCGGAGACGAAGCTTCGTACGTGACGGGCCAGAGCCTTGTCGCTGACGGCGGCTGGATCGTCCAAGGCATTCCCCATGCGCCGTCCTGGCTGCAGACCCCGGCTTCGGGCTGATCGATGGCTGCTTTTTCGCGCGGCGAAGCGATCGTCGAAGGCGATTTCCTCCGCCAGCGGACAGCGAACCTGCGGCGGCGCGACCGCGGCGGCCACTCGCAAACGCGACGCTCCTTACCCTTTCTCGGTCGCGAGATACTTTGCCTGCATGCTCTTTACGAGCCAGACCATGGTCTCATTGAACGGCGTCGGCACGGAATGGCGTTTGCCGGCTTCGACGATCGCGCCATTGACCACATCGATCTCGGTCCGCCGATGGGCGTCGGCGTCCTGAAGCATCGAGGCGCGCGCGCCGATCGCCCTTTTCAGGAGGCCGGTGATCGCCTGCCAGCGCTCGTCTTCGTCGAGGATGATCCCTTGCGGCTTGGCCACGGCGACGACTTCCGCAAGCAGGGAGCGCATCAGCGCCCGCGTCCCCTCGTGCCGCTCGAGTTCGTGCGCGTCAAAGCGAAGCAGCGCCGCCGTCGGCAATGTGCAGACGTTCAAGGCGAGCTTCTTCCATACTTCTTCGATAATGCGCGCGGACGGCGTCGTCTCGATCCCCGCTTTCCGGAAAGCCGCGACCGCCGCCGCCAGGCGCGGCGAATCCGCACCGTCGATTTCGCCGACAAGGGTCATTCCGGCATTGGGATGTTTGACCCGGCCCGGCGCGGCCAAGGTGCCGGAATGATAGGTGAGCCCAATCATCACGCGCGACTTGCCGGCGATCGCCGCAATGCGGTCGGCGTTGCCCCAACCGTTCTGCAGCGAGAGGATCGCGGTATCGGGTCCAAGCATCGGCTTGGCGGCTCCGATCGCCGCCTCTGTATCGTAACACTTGACGAAATTAACGACGAGATCGACCGGCCCGACCTCCTGCGGCCGCAAGGAGGCCTTGACCCGGATGACAGAGGGGGCGCCGTCTCTTTCTTCGATGACGAGACCGTCGCGGTTGATGGCCTCGACCGCCTGTTTCGACACGTCGATGAGGGTGACGTCTTCGCCGGCGCGGGCGAGATAGCCGCCGAAGAGACCGCCCATGGCGCCGCCGCCGCCGAGAACCGCGATCTTCATGAGCCATGCTCCTTCGTTGGAGGCTTGCCGCATGGGAGCTTCACCGATCCGATGGAGCCCGGTCAAGGCTGCGGCGAGCCCGGCAACCGGAGGGCGCCAGACCTGACGTTGGCGGATTTGGTCGGTATCGCGCGGCGGCGCCGATGCTTTGTACTGTTTCGGAAGGTTCGCCGCGCGCCCCAGCAATTTCGCCCAAAAGCGGGGTGCGGCATTGCCAAAAACCGTCGGTCGCGCCAATCTTCCCTCATCGATACGCTTCCAGAAAGGTTTCAGCCGAGGCGCCGATCTTCGCGGCCAGCGGCGATCGTCCCGCCCGCGAAGATCACGCGTTCAAGACGATTTGAATCCTGTCAAACGCTGAATTGTCCCGAAAGGACGGCGAGCGCCCATGTCCAAGACCATCCTGATTACCGGCGGTTCGCGGGGCATCGGCCGCGCCGCCTCTCTGCTCGCGGCTCGCCGCGGCTGGGCGATCGGCGTCAACTACGTGAAGGATGAAGCGGCGGCGCGATCGACGGTGTTGGAGACGGAGCGTCTGGGCGGCAGAGCCGTTGCGCTCGTCGGAGACGTGTCGCGCGAGAGCGACGTCATCGCCATGTTCGAAGGCGCGACGAAGGCGTTTGGCCCCCTCGATGGCGTCGTCGTCAACGCGGGCGTCATCGCGCCGACCGCGCGTCTCGTCGATATGAGCGTCGAGCGCATGCGACGCGTCTTCGAGGTGAATGTGCTCGGGGCCTATCTCTGCGCGCGCGAGGCCGCCCGCCGCATGAGCAAGAGCCTAGGCGGCAGGGGCGGCTCGATCGTCCTGATCTCGACGGTCGCTTCGCGCATCGGCGCGCCCGATGTCTACGTCGATTATGCGGGCTCAAAGGGCGCTGTCGACACCCTCACCCTCGGCTTGTCGAAAGAACTGGGCCGGGAGGGCGTGCGCGTCAACGCCATCCGGCCCGGCCTCATCGACACCGAGATCCATGGAAGCGGTGGCGAACCCGACCGTGCGCATCGGCTTGGGGCCGCCACGCCGCTTGGACGCCCGGGGAACGCCGAGGAAATCGGAGAAGCAATCGTCTGGTTGCTCAGCGACGCTTCGTCTTATGTGAGCGGCGCAATCCTCGACGTTGCTGGCGGGCGCTAAGGCGATGCGACAGGAAGAACGAAATATTTCTGGTCGTCGCCGCAACTTATCGGGCGTGCGCGACGATCCGCGCTCCCGGCGATTTGCGGCGGCCATGCGAGCGCTGGCGCGGTCATGACGCATAGCGCGGAGCATTCGTCAGGGGAGGCCTCGACAAGCGCCGACGCCGCGCAGATTTTGGAGATTCGCGGGATCGCCAAGCGCTTCGACGCCACCCAAGCCCTCGACGATGTTTCGCTCTCCCTCCATGCCGGCGAAATTCACGCCTTGCTCGGCGAAAACGGCGCCGGCAAATCTACGCTGATCAAGATCATGACCGGCGTGCATCAGCCCGATCGCGGTCAGATCTTCCTGGCCGGCCAGCCTGTCTCGATCCGCAGCGCGGCCGAGGCGCAGCGCCTTGGCATCGCGGCCATCTATCAGGAGCCGCTGCTGTTCCCCGACCTCAACGTTGCTGAGAATATTTTCATCAGCCATCAGGATCGCGGCGCGATCGTCGGCTGGCGGCAAATGTTTCGCGAGGCCGAAACGATACTCGCCGAACTCGGCGTTGCGCTCGACGTGAGAAGTCCGGCCCGCGGCTTGACGCTCGCCGCCCAGCAATCGGTGGAAATCGCCAAGGCGATTTCGATGAACGTCCGCGTTCTGATCATGGACGAGCCGACGGCTTCGCTCTCCGCGCATGAGGTCCAAGAGCTGTTCAAACTCGTATGCGATCTAAAGAGGCAAGGCGTCGCCATTCTCTTTGTCAGCCATCGCATGGAGGAGGTTTTCGAGATCGCGGACAAGGTCACCGTGTTTCGCGACGGGCGGTTGATCTCGACGCGCCTGCGCGCCGATGCGACCCCGCAGCGTTCAATCGCCGATATGGTCGGCAGGGAAATCGATATCTTGAAGGCGCGCGCGACGGCGGCGCGAAAGGACCTGCTTCTCCAGGTGGTCGATCTTGGCCGGCAAGGCGTGTTCGAAGGCGTCACGTTCGATCTTCATCGCGGCGAGGTTCTTGGCCTCGCCGGGTTGATCGGGGCGGGCCGCACCGATGTTGGACTTGCCCTTTTCGGCATCGAACCGGCGACGTCGGGGCGTATCGTGTTGAACGGCAAACCGGTGACCGTGCGCTCGCCGCGCGAAGGCATGAACCTCGGCATCGCCTATGTGTCGGAGGACCGCCGTCAACTCGGCCTCGTCCTGCCGATGTCGATCTTCGCCAATGTAACCTTGCCGGTTCTGCGTCGCTTTCTCAATCGCCTGGGCCTCATTCGAACCAGTCTCGAGCGGCGGGCGGCCGATGCGTTTCGCGTACGATTGGCCATCCGGACGCCCTCGGTCGATCTCCCGGTCGCCAAGCTTTCCGGCGGCAATCAGCAGAAGGTCATGTTGAGCAAATGGCTCAACACCAATCCCGCAGTCCTGATCCTCGATGAACCGACGCGCGGCGTAGATGTCGGCTCCAAGGCGGAGGTTCATGCGATTATCGGAGAACTCGCCGCCGAAGGAATCGGCGTCATCCTCATCTCGTCCGACCTGCCGGAGGCTCTCGCGCTCAGCGATCGGCTGTTGGTGATGCGCGAGGGCCGGCAGATGGCGATTTTGGATCGCGCCGAGGCCGATCAGGAAACCGTCATGACCGCGGCGATGGGCCAAAGATCCGCCGACCAGCCCGATGGGCAAGCCGCATGAGTTGGCTGCAGCGCCACGTCCGACCGGAGCAAATCCGCGAGCTGAGCCTCCTTGCTCTGATTGTCGTCGCGATCCTCGTCTTCGGCTCGCTGATCGACGGTTATTACTCGTTTCGCACCTTCAACCGCATCGCTTCGAGCGTCG
>DASZFX010000303.1:0-14307 GCA_035939375.1 Roseiarcus sp. | reverse complement strand
GAATGCGGCGCGACGCAGCGCGGATTTCATGCTTGGCCTCGTCGGCATAGCGCTGTTTCTTGTCGCCTGGCAGATCATCGGCGCCTATCGTCTGCTCGGTCTTACTTGGCCGACCTTGACGAGCGTGCTCGCCGTCTTGTTCGATCCGGCCCGCGCGTTTGTTTTCGTGCATGCGATGGGCGCGACTTTCTCGGCGGCCAGCGGCGGCTTGCTGATCGGAACCGCGCTCGGCGTTGGCGTCGCCGCGGCGGTCCACATGGCGCCGGCCCTGCGTCCCGGCGTCGACCGCCTGGCGGCGGTGGTCAACGCTTTGCCTGGCATTGCGCTCGGGCCGATCCTCATCGTGACCGTCAGCCCGGCGGCGACGCCGCTGGCCCTGGCGACGGTCAACGTCTTCTTCCTCACCTATGTCGCCGCCAGCGTCGGTTTGAATTCGGCGTCGCGGACGGACCAGGATCTCTTCGCGGTTTTGGGGGCGAGCGCCATTCTTCGGCTCTGGCGGCTGGAGCTGCCCGCCGCTCTGCCGACGATCGCCAGCGGCGCGCGTCTCTCAGTGGCCGCAGCCTTGATCGGCGCGATCCTCGGCGAGTGGTTCGGCGCGCCGCATGGCCTGGGCCTCATCATCATCGGCGCTATGCAGAATTTCCAGATCCCTCTGCTTTGGTCGGCGGTCCTGTTGATCGCCGCCGCCTCGATCCTCGTCTATGGGCTGGCGACGCTGGTGGAGAAAGCCGCGTATCGGAGATTTCGCGCATGAAGCGCTTTCTCGTTCAGAGCTGGGGCCTCATCCTGCTGATCATCGCCTGGCAGGTCTGGGTCTCGGCGACCGGATTCAACGCGATCGTCATGCCGGCGCCGCTCGCCGTGCTCGAAGATCTCGGCGGCAATCCGGGCGCCTATCTCGGACCGGTCGCCGCAACGCTGGCGGTTGCGACAATCGGCGCCGCCTGCGGCCTCACGCTCGGCTTTGGGCTGGCGTTGGCCTCCTGGGCGTCGCGCATCCTCGGCGGCCTTCTTTTGCCGCTCGGCCTCATCTTCTCATCGATTCCCGTGGTCTGCCTGATCCCTATCCTCGCCCGCCTGTTCGGCTACGGCGAGCAGACGGTGGGCGCGATTGTCGTCGTCCTGACCTTCTTTCCGGCCTTCGTCTATACGTCCGGCGGACTTCAGGCGACCCCGCCCAACGCCGAGGACCTTTTCAAGGTCCTGGGCGCCCGGCGGTGGACGGTGCTGGCGCGGCTCGCATTGCCTTCCGCCGTGCCGAATATGGCGACAGCGTTGCGCATCGCCGCGGCTCAATCGATCATCGCCGCGATGATCGGCGAATTTCTGATGGGCGCGACCGGACTCGGCCATTTGTTCGTCGTCACCCATTTCGATCTGCAAATGAGCCGCGCAATCGGCGCGGCCCTGGTCGCGGCTGCGATGTCGACGCTGGCGTACGCTTTGACGGCGAGGGTCGAAACGCGCGTGCGATCGCGATGGAGTTGACGCGCGAAACGCCGCGCAGCTGAAGACTTCAACGGGGAAGGAGAAGATCATGATGCTCAATAGACGTCATTTCGTCCGCAGCCTCGCCGCCGGCGCGGCGTCAATCCCGCTGGTCTCGCGGCTGGCCTACGCCAAGGACCTTGCGAAAGTACGATTGCAATTCGGCTGGATCGCCAATGTCGAATATGCCGGCGTCTTCGTCGGCATGGAGAAGGGCTATTTCGCCGGCGAAGGGGTCGAGGTCTCCTATTCGCCCGGCGGCCCCAACGCGCCCGATCCTCTGGTCGTGGTCGCGGCCAAAAGCGCCGATTTTGGTTTCACCTCCTGGCTGCAGTTCCTTGACGCGCTCGACAAGGGCAACGACTTCATCATAGTCGGCACGTTGTTCCAGCAGTCGCCGCTCGGCATTTTGTCGTTGGCGAAAAAGCCGATCCTCCAGCCGCAGGACATTGTCGGGAAAAAGATCCTCGCCCAGAGCCCCGCCGAGAAGACGGCGATCGACGCAACGCTCGCCCTTGCCGGGCTGCCAAAGGATTGGACGATGGTGACGACCGGCTTCTCGCCCGAGCCGCTGCTCGCCGGCGATGGCGACGGCTATACGGCCTTCGGCACCAACCAGACGATCACTCTCGAAAAAATGGGCCTGAAGAACGGGAAGGATTTTTTCTTTGTCTCCTTCGATTCGCTCGGCCTGCATCGCTACGACGACATCGTCTTCGCCCAGCGCTCTTATGTCGAGGCGAACCGCGCGACCGTCGTCGGGTTCCTGCGCGGCTTCGTCAAGGGCCTCAAGGAGAACGCCAAGGACTTGAAATACGGCGCCGAATTGGTGGTCAAGAAATATGGCGTCGACTATGGCCTCGATGTAGGTCAGCAGACGCGCGAGAACGAGCTGCAGCAGCCGCTCCTCTATCCGATCGGCAATAATTCTCATCCGCTGTTGACCGTCGACAAGGACGTGATCGGCGGCGTCCTCTATGCGGGCGCCAAAGCTTCGGGCCGCACGACGCTTCCCGATGTCGATAAGATCGCCGACTATTCCTTGGCGCTCGAAGCCAACAAGGACGCGTGAGGGGCTCCGCCTCTCACTGCGCCCGGTAGATGTGGGTTTAGAGCATGAACGACGGCAAAGGCCCGATTCTTGTCGACATCCTGGTTTCGGGTTGCGCGATCGTTACCGTCGATGAACGCGACACCGTGATCAGCGACGGCGCCATCGCGATCGATGGCGGGCGCATCCTATGGCTCGGCAAGGCCGCGGACGCGCCCGCGCTCTATCGCGGCCGCTCTACGCTCGAGGGGGCCGGGCGGATCGCGCTGCCCGGTCTGATCGATGCGCATTTTCACACCGCCCAACAGCTTCTGCGCGGCAAGCTCGCCGAGATCGGTCGCAGGCGCCAGCTCAAACAGCCGATCTGGAAGAACTACCTCATCCCGTTCGAAAGCGTGCTCGAACCTCAAGACGTGCATCTTTCGGCGCTGGTCGGCTACGTCAACATGCTGAGCGTCGGAACGACCTGCTTTGCCGAAGCGGGCGGGCCGCATCCGGACGAAATGGGAAGAGCGGCTCTCGAAGTCGGCCTTCGCGGCTTCATCGCCTTGTCGACCATCGATCAGAGCGAGGCCATCGGCGCCGACGTGCCCTCCTCGATGATGATGACGGCCGAAGAGGCCTATGACCGCAACGTCGCCTTGGTCAACCGTTGGCGGATGCAGGAACGGGTGAAAGCATGGCTGGCGCTGCGCCAGATCATTGTTTGCTCGCCGGGTCTCATCAAAGCGATCGCGACGGCGGCGCGCGATCTTGACGTGAAAGTCCATACCCATCTTTGCGAGGGAACCTACGAAATCGACTACGCCGGCGAAAAATTCGGCAAAAGGCCGACCGAATATCTCGACGATCTCGGCGTGCTGTCCGCTCATCTGCACTGCGCGCATTCGGTGCTTTTGTCGCCCGAAGAGGTCGATCTCTTCGTCAAGTATCGCCTCTCGACTTGCCATTGCGCCTTCAACAACTATTCGATCGGCCTGCCGCGGTTGATCGAAATGTGGCGGCGCGGCGTCGACATCGGCCTTGGCACAGACGGCGCCGCCTGGGGCACGCTCGACATTTTCCAGGTCGCTCATGCGGCGCGAGTCGCCCAGCAGGCGGTCAGCGGCGCGCCCTGGCATATTCGCACGCCCCTCTCCAGCGAACAGCTCCTGCGCATCGCCACGATGGGCGGCGCCCGCGCCTTGGGCCTCCAAGGCGAGATCGGCAGCATCGAGATCGGCAAGCGCGCCGACATCGTGCTATGCGACGCGACGGAGATGGACCAGGCGCCCCTATACGATCCTTTGTTCGCCGCCGCCAATACCGTCGTCGGTCGCGACATCCGAAGCGTCGTCGTCGACGGCAAGCTGGTGATGAAGGATCGCAAGATTTTGACCGTCGACGTCGACGAGATCCGCGCAAGACTCGCGGCGCGTCGTCCGATCATCATGGAGCGTTTCGAGAAGCTGGTCGCTTGAAGGGAGTGGAGCATGGGGAAGGCCGAGGCGGTCTCGCGGCTGGAGAATGGCGAGGTGCGGGTCACCGAGTGGCGCTTCGCCCCCGGCGCAGAGACCGGGTGGCATCGTCATGAATACGACTATGTGGTCGTTCCCTTGACCGACGGGACGCTGCGGATCGTCGCGGCCGCCGGCGAATCGGCCGCCGAGCTGAAACAGGGCGTCGCCTATTTCCGTAAAGCCGGCGTCGAGCACAATGTCATCAACGCCGGCGACAAATGCCTCGCCTTCGTGGACATCGAGCTTGTCGAACATCCTGGATGAACCGGCCGCGAACGCGTGAGGCCAAGCCGAGGGAGGAACCCAGTGGCCAGTCATGAACAATTCGAGGACGTCTGGAGCCGCGCCAAGACGATCCACGGCCACGCCGTCGACGAGGTGCGGTCGGTCTTGCAGAAATCGATCCGTCGCGGCCTCCTCGAAGAAGCGGTCCTGGCCGCCTACGAACTCTTCGCCACCGGCCCCGAGGTTGAGGAATTGCTGTGGCGTCGCCTCGAAATCATCGCCGTCGAGGACGTCGGTTTCGGTCTCGTTCAGGCGCCCTTGCTGATCGAGGCGATGAATGCGCAACGGCGGCGCTGGCCCCATAATTCCGAACGCTGGATGTTCAGCGCGCATGCGGTGCGTCTGCTCGCCACGGCGAAGAAGGATCGCACGTCGATGGAGATCGCGGGCTGGGCCGAAGAGGTCACGGCGCGCGGCGAACGGTCGGTGAAGATCGAGGATTTTCACATCGACATGCATACGAGCCGCGGCGCCGCCATGGGCCGCGGCAAGGAGCATTGGTGGAGCGACGGGGCCCTGCTCCTCGACCAGATCCAAGGCCTCGACAGCAGGTGGGGCGATTATCTGCGCAAGCCCTATGTCAAGAAGACCGAGTAAGGCGCGACAGGCTGATTTGGCTTATCCGCATGAAGGCCGCGCCGCGCCGCCGGGCCGTTAGGACAGGTACGACCCATGGAGCGCGAGATCGGCGGCGTTGAACCGATCCCTGGCGGTCCAGTTCTGGTGCCAATAGGGATAGATCAGCGGCGGTCGGCTGACCTCGTCGAGGCGTTTGCGCTCCTCGGGCGTCAGCTTCAGACCGGCGGCGGCGAGATTGTCCTTGAACTGCTCCTCGGTGCGGCCCCCGATGATCGCCGAGACGACGCCCGGCCGATCGACGAGCCAGGCGAGCGCGACTTGAGCGCCGGAAACGCCCCGCCCCCGGCCGATCGCGACGATTGCGTCGACGATGTCCCATAGTTTGGCTTCGTCGTAGATCGGCGGCTCTTTCCAGCCGGCGAACTGGCGCGTTCCCTCCGGCGGCTGGCTGTTGCGCTTGTGCTTGCCCGAGAGAAGGCCGCCGGCGATCGGGCTCCAGACCAGGACGCCGAGTTTCTGGTCGATCGAGATCGGGATGAGCTCATATTCGGCTTCGCGGGCCTGCAACGTGTAGTGAATCTGTTGCGAGACAAAGGGAATGCGACCGTCGCGCCTGGCGACCTCCATCGCCTTCATCACATGCCAACCGGAAAAATTCGAACAGCCGACGTAGCGGACCTTGCCGTTGCGCACGAGGCTGTCGAGCGCCTCCATCGTCTCTTCGAGCGGCGTCAGTCCGTCCCATTGATGAACCTGATAGAGGTCGATGACGTCGGTGCGCAGGCGTTTGAGGCTCGCCTCGCATTCGTGGATCAAATGCCAGCGCGACAGGCCGCGGTCGTTCGGGCCTTCGCCCATCGGAAAGCGCGCCTTGGTGGCGATCAGAACGCCGCCCTTGCGCTTGCCGGCGAGAGCTTCGCCGACGATCTCCTCGGAGGCGCCGCCGGAATAGACATTGGCGGTGTCGATGAGGTTGACGCCGGCGTCGATGACGAGGTCGATGAGCCGGCGCGCCTCCGCCAAGCCGACGTCGCCGACCTTGGAGAAGCCGCCTCGCCCGCCCATCGTCATCGTGCCCATCGTCAGCGCGGAGACCTTCAGGCCGGAATTGCCGAGTTGCCGATATTCCATTTCTCTCCCCGCTCGTTTGGCCCCGCCCAACCGGCGCGCTCGCCGCGCGGCCGAAGTCGCTCAGCTCAACGCGTGCGGTCCAGTTCGAGGCCGCCGACGCCCGCAGCAAGATTGAGGCCCGTCTGGCCCTCGACGGAAAAAGGCTGCAAGGCCACGGAATTGCTCGATCCGCCGATCAGCGCATTGGCGCCGAGCCCGGCGCCAAAGGTCGCCTGCGCCGTCACGCCCCCATAATTGCCGCCGAGCGTACCATGATGACCGGTCGGCTCGAACACCGCCCAAACGATCGTGCCGCCGCTTGTCGCGCCGACGTCGAGGCCGACCTTGGTGATATGACCAATATAATGCTCGATGTAGCGATGAGCGCCCTCGAAGGTGCATTGTACTGCCTTGCGCGAGCCGACGAGATAGCCAATGCCGCCGGAGACGTTGCAAACCAGAGTGCCGGTCTTGACGCCGCTTTGCGCCTGCGCCGGCCCACTATCGCCAAGGACCGGCAGGGCGAGCGCTCCGGCGAGGATGCATGTTTGAAAATATCGCACCATTTGACGTCTCCTTAGGATGAAAAAGCTTGGTCACAACGACGTCCGGCGCGCGGCCTTTCGTCGCCAAACCATCAATTCGCCGCGGCAAATTCGGCTCCGCCGCCTGCATATAGTACGGGGCCGCGCCTGACCGGCCGCAGAAGCGTCATTCGCCGGCGAAAGCTCATCGCGCTTCGCCGGCGGTATCCCTGACTTCCGCCCGCCAATGAGCGTGCGCCGAAAGTCCCTCGCCCGCGAGCAAACCCATCGTCTCGACAAGCGGCAGCCCGACGACGCAAGTATAGGACCCGACCAGACGCACGACAAACGCGCCGGCAAGGCCCTGAATCGCATAACCGCCTGCCTTTCCACGCCATTCGCCGCTCGCCAGATAGGCGTCGAGTTCGTCGCGCGACAGCCGTTTGAAGCGCACCCGCGCCTCGACGAGGCGACGCCGCGTCGCGCCGCCCGGCGTCATCAGCGCTATGGCGGTGTAGACCCGATGGGCGCGGCCGGAAAGCATGCGCAGACATGTCGCCGCTTCGTCGAAGACTTCGCATTTGGGCAAAGCGCGCCGGCCGACGCATACAGCCGTGTCCGCGGCCAGAACGAGGCATCGACCAAGGCCGTCGCGACGCTGGGCGACGGCCGCGGCGACGGCCGCCTTCTCGCTCGCGAGCCGCTGGACGAGCGCGCGCGGCGACTCGCCGCGGCGCGGCGTTTCATCGACGTCGGCGGGAATGACGGCGGCGGGATCTAGGCCCATCTGCCCAAGCAACGCAAGGCGGCGGACCGAAGCCGACGCCAGAACAAGTTTTGGGCGCTGAGCCGGCTCGCTCATGGGTCTTTTCTGCCGGCGAACCGGCGTGTCCTTATTATTTGAAACGATAGGTGATGCGGCCCTTGGTCAGATCATAGGGCGTCATTTCGACGAGAACCTTGTCGCCCGCCAGCACGCGAATCCGGTTCTTGCGCATCTTTCCCGCGGTATGGGCGATGATTTCGTGATCGTTCTCGAGCTTCACGCGGAACGTCGCATTGGGCAAAAGCTCGACAACGAAGCCCGGAAACTCCAGCAATTCTTCTTTCGACATAGGGTCCCTTTTTGATCGCGCCAACGCCTCAAGAGCGGATGAGCGCGGCCTGACGGGCGATCGCCCGCAGCGGCGTCATTCGCCGGTTCGATCCCGGCGAAAACGCGGCGGACCCTATATGATTTCCCGAAAAAGAGGAAACCGGAATTCGCCGGCGCCGAACCGCGGCGAGCCCCGGGACGCAAGCCGGCGAACAGGGTCTTCAGGCTTCGAGCGCCCTTTGGCGAAGTGGGACTTGACTTTAACGAAGCAGGCGCGCTCAGGCCGGCGGTTGGCGCGGGTCCGCAGCCGACTCTTCCGCGGCGCGCCGCATGCGCTCGAAGCGCCGGAAGCTGAAGGGTATGGCCGCGAGATAGACGATCGTCATCGCCGCCAGCGTCTCCATCGGGAAATTGGCGAGAAGAAGCACGCCGGCGGCCAGAGCGAACAGAACGACGGCGACATATTCGCGCGGCACGCGCCCGATCGACTTGCCCGAAAAATGCGGCACGCGGCTCGCCATCAACAGCGCAATGGCGAGAACATAGGCGACCTCGACCGGCGCCCATTCCGGCGAGAGGGGAACATGAAGAACCGAAAGATGGAGATAGACCGGCAGAAGACCGGTGATGGCGCCGGCCGGCGCGGGCATGCCGACGAAGAAATAGCTCTGCCAGGTCGGGCGGTCCGGGTCGTCGATCATCACGTTGAAACGCGCCAGGCGAAGCGCGCAGGCGATCGCGAAGACGAGCGCTGCGAACCAGCCGAGGCTCTTCATCTGGTTGAGGCCGAAGACATAGAGGAGCAGCGCCGGGGCGACGCCGAAGTCGACGAAGTCGGCAAGCGAATCGAGTTCGGCGCCAAAGCGCGACGTGCCTTTCAGCGCGCGGGCGATACGGCCGTCGAGTCCATCGAGCACGGCCGCGATGGCGATCGCTATGACCGCCCATTCGATTCGGTCTTCGAGCGAGAAGCGAATGGCGGTGAGGCCAAGACAAAGCGCCAGCAGCGTCACCAAATTCGGGATGAGCAAGCGCAGCGGCACGCCGCGAAAACGACGCGCGCCTGGCTGCGATGCGCCTCTCGAAGGGGCCTCGCCGGGACCGCTCTTGGTGGAGACGTCCATATCGTCAGCTCTGGCGGAAGGTCCTGAGCGGTTCGGCGATCTTCATGTCGGCGATCACCGTCTCGCCCGCGACGGCGCGGGAATTGAGGCCAATGAGGATCTGCGCTCCTTCAGGCAGATAGACGTCGACGCGGGAGCCAAACCGAATGAGGCCGAACCGGTCTCCGGCGCTCAACGTCGCGCCCTCGCTGACAAAACATACGATGCGCCGGGCGATCAGGCCGGCGATTTGGACAACGCCGAAAGCGCCCGATTGTCCCTCGATGACGAGGCCGCTGCGCTCGTTGTCCTCGCTCGCCTTGTCGAGGTCGGCGTTGAGAAACAGGCCCGGCTTGTAGGCGAGCTTCGTCACCCGTCCAGCGACGGGCGCGCGATTCACATGGCAATCGAAAACCGACATGAAGATCGACACGCGCGGCAGCCGTCGATCGCCGAGCCCGAGTTCGGGCGGCGGCGCGGCCGGACCGATGAAACTGATCAGCCCGTCCGCGGGCGCCACGACGAGGCCTTCGCGCCACGGCGTCACCCGTTGCGGATCGCGAAAAAAATACGCGCACCAAAGCGTAAAGACCGCGGCGATCCATCCAAGCGGCGTCCATAGCCAGTCCAACACGACCGTCGCCACAAATGAGACGGCGATGAAGATATAGCCTTCGGGATGGATCGGCGCGAATTGCCGACGGATCGATTCAAAGACGGACATTGACGGACATTGGGGCTCTGTCGCCGGATGGTTGCGGCCTTTTTGGCGCCAATCGGCGCGAAAGTCACCCGCGCCAGGAAAGCGTGAAGCGTTTCAGACGAGCCGCTTCGATATTAGGCGCTCGCTCCCTCTTCTTCTCCGGCGCGCTGGGCGGCGCCTTGCGGGCGCGCGCCGCTGACCGCCTCGTCTTCGCCGGCTTCGATTTCCCCGGCGCGGCGCAGCGTCTCCTGCGCGGCGTCGACCTCGCGCTGGCGGCTCCAGAGAGCGGCGTAGAGCCCGCCTTTGGCCAGCAGCTCCTCGTGGCGTCCGCGCTCGGCGATGACCCCCTTGTCGAGGACGAGGATTTCATCGGCATGCACCACGGTCGACAGGCGATGGGCGATGATCAAAGTCGTGCGGCCCTCGGAGACGCGCTCGAGCGCCGCCTGAATTTCGCGCTCGGTGAAGCTGTCCAGCGCCGACGTCGCCTCGTCGAGAACGAGGATGGGCGGACCTTTGAGGATGGTGCGGGCGATCGCCACGCGCTGCTTTTCGCCGCCGGATAGTTTGAGGCCGCGCTCGCCGACTTGCGCGTCATAGCCCTGCGGCAGCGCACGGATGAACGCATCGATCTGGGCGCTGGCCGCCGCCTCCGAAATATCGCTTTCGCCGGGGCCGTCGCGGCCATAGCGAATGTTGTAGGCGATCGAATCGTTGAACAACACGGTGTCCTGCGGAACCATGCCGATCGCGGCGCGCAACGACTTTTGGGTGACGCGCGAAATATCCTGCCCGTCGATCGTGATGCGGCCGGATGTTGGTTCATAAAAGCGGAACAGCAACCGGGAGATCGTCGATTTGCCGGCGCCTGAGGGTCCGACGATGGCGACCGTATGCCCAGCCGGCGCTTCGAACGACACGCCGCGCAGGATTTTCCGCTCGGGATCGTAGTTGAATTGCACGTCTTCGAAGCGCACGGCGCCCTGCGTCACCTTCAACGGCTCGGCGCCCGGCGCATCTTCGATCTCGGCGTGTTCGGAGAGAATGCCGAACATCGATTCGATGTCGACGATCGCTTGCCTGACTTCGCGATAGACCATGCCCATGAAATTGAGCGGCTGGTAAAGCTGAAGCATCATGAGGTTGATCAGGGCGAAATCGCCGATCGTGTTGCGGCCGGCGCGAATTCCTGCGACGCACATCAAGATCGCCGCGACCAGGCCGACGGTGAAGATCGCGGCCTGGCCGGCGTTGAGCACGGCGAGCGAGACGTAAGTCTTGACGCTCATGCGCTCGTAGCGCGCCATCGACTTATCGTAGCGCGCCGCCTCGCGCCTTTCAGCCCCGAAATATTTGACGGTCTCGTAGTTGAGCAGGCTGTCGATTGCCTTGGTGTTGGCGTCGGTGTCGCTTTCGTTCATCGAACGGCGGATGGCGATGCGCCAATTGGTGGCGAGCGTCGTGAAGACCAGATAGGCGGCGATCATGATCGACACCGCTGCAACGTAACGCCAATCGAACGAAATCAGGAAGGCGGCGATGATGAAGGAGAACTCCACGATCGTGGGAACCGCGGTCAGCATCGAAGTCCTGATGATCGTCTCGATCGCCGCGCGTCCGCGTTCGAGGACGCGAGTGAGGCCCCCGGTCTTGCGCTCCAGATGAAAGCGCAAGGACAGCAAATGGAGGTGGACGAAGACTTCGATGGCGAGACGGCGCACCGCATTCATGGCCACGGCGGCGAAAAGTGCATCGCGCCCCTGCGTGAACAGGGCCATCAGCACGCGCAGCGCGCCATAGAGGATCGTCAAAGCGACGACGCCGCTCAAGAAGCCCGGCAAAAGCAGCTTTTCGGCGCCGAATTGGCCGGCCAGAGCGTCGGTCGCCCATTTGAAGGCGTAGGGAATTGCGATCGTGACGACTTTGGCGGCGATCATCAGCGCGACCGCCAGAACGACCCGCAGTTTCAAGTCGGCGCGGTCCTTCGGCCAAATATAGGGCCACAATCGTCGCGCGGTCGTCGCCAGCGTCGCTCGGGCGGGCGCGAGCGGCGCATGTTTGAAGTTCGAGACTTTGAATTGCAACATTTCGGCTCGAGGCGGGAGATTTGAATTCGCCAATATAGGCCGCCGGCGTCGACGCCGCACCCCCGCCGGGCGACGGATGCGTCGAAAAAGGATGTCGCGGTAATATTATCAGACTTAACGCCGGCCGCGCACGCCCTATATGAAATCATATCGACATGGCGGAGGGAATGAGTGACTGCTCGCGAAAGATCAAGCGAACTCGAATGCGCTCAAAAAGAAATATAGCGCCCCTCTATATTGATCTTGCCGCCTCCATTCTTTGCGCATATAGATTCGCCGCCGGATGCAAGCGTCACACATCGTCAAGCTAGGCGCCGGCCACGCTCAGCGAGGGGGCGAGCGCGTTCGGGTCGCAACCGCGGCGGTTTGCGACCGGACGTTTGCGGTGGAGCAAATACAACATGACTGATACGCTGAATTATATTGAACTCGCAGCGGAAATAGTCTCTGCTTATGTTTCTAATAATTCGGTGCCCGCCAGCGATCTTCCGGGATTGTTGAGCGAGGTTCATTCGGCTCTGGTTCGCGTTTCAACCGGCGCGACGGCCGCGGCGCCAGAGGCCGCCAAACCGGCGGTGCCGCCCAAGAAGTCGATCACCAATGATTACATTGTTTGCCTCGAGGATGGTCGGAAGTTCAAATCGTTGAAGCGTCATTTGCGCACGCAGTATAATATGTCCCCTGAAGAATATCGCGAGAAATGGGGACTTGCGTCCGACTATCCGATGGTCGCGCCGGCCTACGCCAAAGCGCGCTCGGCTTTGGCCAAGCAGATGGGCCTCGGACAGCAACGCCGTCGCCGCAAATAATCCTCTATCGGTTCGCTCTCGCGAAAGAAGGGGGTTGGGCGCAGGGCCGCGCTGCGCTTGACCTTTCGCCGCGCCATGCGCCACTAGGCTCATGAGCGCGATTCGAAACGTCTGCGTCTATTGCGGCTCGAGCATGGGGGCCGACCCACGGTTCGGCGAGGCGGCCGAGGCGCTCGGGCGGGCTTTGGCGCTCGCCGGAATTGGCCTCGTTTTCGGCGGCGGCGAAGAAGGTATGATGGGCAGGCTTGCTCATGGCGCGCTGGACGCCGGCGGACGGGTCATCGGCGTCATACCGACCTTTCTGATCCGAAAGGAGCATGCGCTCAAAGAGGCGCAGGAACTGATCGTCGTCGAGAGCATGCATCAACGCAAACAATTGATGTTCGATCGCGCCGACGCCTTCGTCGCGCTGCCCGGCGGCGTCGGCACTCTGGAGGAATTGGTCGAGCAACTCACCTGGGCTCAATTGCAGCGCCACGCCAAGCCGGTGCTGATCGCCAATATCGACGGCTTTTGGCGTCCCCTGCTGTCGCTCTTCGCCCATATGCATGAGCAAGGCTTCATTCGGCGCGGCTTTGACCTGCGCTATCTGGTGGCGGAGCGGGTCGAGGACATTCTGCCGATGTTGGAGAAAGCCGCGACGCGCGATGACCGGTCCGCGATGTCTTTTTCGCAAGCCTAGATTTTGACGCCCCGCAGTCGGCGTCGGAAAGGGCGAAGGTCCAAGAGGCGCGAACTTTGACGTGGGCGCGTCTAAAGCAGGGCTTGGCCACTACCCTTTCTTGGCGCCATTATGGCGTCAGCGGCCATCGAAGCGCGAAGGACGCTTTAGGGAGGGGCCAAATGACCCGAATATGTTCTCATGTGGTGGCGATCGTCGCATTGGCGGCGATCGGCTTGTTGACCGCCGAAGCCCGCGCGCAGACTGACGCTGCGCCGGCTGCTGCGCCCGGCCCAGCCGACGCCGCGGGCGATAAGGCCAAGCCGAAGTCGAAGCCGAAGCCTCTTGTCGCCGTCACCGTCACCAATCATCGCGCCGTCGGTCTTAAAGAGCTCGACGCGGGGGGCGCTGGCGGCGCCACGAAGAAGAAGATCGTCACCAAACTCGCGCCGGGCGCCAAAACGGTGGTGAAGCTCGGAAAAGGCAAGGATTGCCTCTACGACCTCCACGCTGTTTATGACGACGGCAACTCGGCCGACATATCGGCCATCGACATCTGCAAGGACAAGGCGATCGATCTCGTCGAATAGGCTTCGCCGGCGTTTTTTAACAGAATAAAGCCCGCTCGCATCGCACCGATCGAGCGGGTCTTTCTATTGTCGAACGGATTTGCGCCTGAAACGCCTTACTTCACCGCGGCGGCATAGAGTTCCGCAGCATACTCCCAATTGACCAAATTCTCGACGAAAGCCTTGAGATAGTCAGGCCGGCGGTTGCGATAATCGATATAGTACGAGTGCTCCCAGACGTCGACGCCGAGGAGCGGTTGGGCCTGATGGACGAGCGGGCTCTCGCCATTGGGCGTTTTCATCACGACGACTTTGCCGCCCTTGACGGCGAGCCATGCCCAGCCGGAACCGAATTGCGTGACGCCGGCCTGAATGAATTCCTCCTTGGCCTTCTCGATCGAACCGAGCCCGTCGACGATCGCTTTCTCCAAGGCGCCGGGAATTTTGCCGCCGCCCTTCGGCTTCATCCACTTCCAGAAAAGAGTGTGATTGTAATGCTGGCCGGCGTTGTTGAAGAGGCCGGCGTTCTTATTGTGCGAGCCTTTGACGACCTCTTCGAGCGACTTGCCTTCCCATTCGCTG
Organism: Roseiarcus sp.; assembly: GCA_035939375.1. GTDB lineage: Bacteria > Pseudomonadota > Alphaproteobacteria > Rhizobiales > Beijerinckiaceae > Roseiarcus. Next base: position 158 of record DASZFX010000303.1, on the reverse strand, counting down.
CCCTTGAGCAAGTTGTTGCCGTTGTTCACATAGGCGAGATGATGCTTGTCGTGGTGAAATTCGAGCGTCTCCTTCGACATATAGGGGGCAAGCGCGTCATGCGCATAGGGAAGATCGGGCAATGTGAAGGACATGAGCAAACTCCATCAATAAGACGG
>DASZFX010000302.1:0-5625 GCA_035939375.1 Roseiarcus sp. | reverse complement strand
CGATTCCAATTCCAAGGTGGGCAGTCGCGAAGTTGCGATCCAGCTCCAACGCTCGCTTGCACCTGGCAATGCCACGGGCGGTGTTCCTTGAGTAGATTTCCATCATACCCAGGTAATAGTGGGCGAGGGCGTGCTCCGGAGCGAGCGAAATGGCCTTCGTTGCGGCCGCGATAGCCGAAGCAAAGCGGCTTGCACGTTCATCGCCGTACAAGTAGTTGATCACCGTCATCGAGTGCACGGCGGCGATGCCAGCGAGCGCGTCGACGTTGTCTGGATCGCGCGTCAAGGCCTGCTCGTAGAGACGACGGGCGCTTTCCAGGTTATCTGTGGTTATGCCTTTGTTGGCGCATGCCTTACCCTGAAAATAGAGGTCCATCGAATCGGGATTCAGCGCTCGCTCCGCGCGTCGGGCCTCAGCGGCGACAAGTTGCGCGCTAAGGGAATTGGCCAGCCGCGCGACGATTTCGTCCTGCATATCGAAGAGATCGGCCAGGGGCTTGTCGAACCGCTCGGCCCAGAGGTGATTGCCGGTTTCGGCGTCGATGAGTTGGACATTCACGCGCATCCGATTGCCGCCGCGCTGAACGCTTCCTTCCATCACGTAGCGAACACTCAAGTCACGGCCGATCTTTTTCACATCGGCCGACTTTCCCTTGTAGGTGAAGGCGGTATTGCGGGCGATGACGAATGAGCCCCGAATGCGTGAGAGGTCAGTCGTCAGGCTCTCAGTCACTCCATCGACAAAATACTCCTGTTCGGGATCACCGCCGATGTTCGAGAACGGCAACACAAGAATGGAGAGGCGTTCTGGTTTCGATTTGTCGTGAGTTGACCGCTGAACGGAGAGCGGAGCCCCTGAGGTCGTAGTGACCGCGTAGACCCTGATTGGTCGGGCGATATTCTTTAGTGCCTTCTCCCCGAGATCGACGAACTCCTCCTTGACCCTATCGCGGACATGCCGGTAGGCGTCCTCGGACAGGTAGATGCCGCCTGGGTCAGCCAACCCTTCGAGCCGCGCGGCGATGTTCACGCCGTCACCCATCAAGTCCCCGTCGGTCTCCTCGACCACATCACCCAGATGAAGGCCGATGCGAAAGTCGATGCGGCGTTCCGGCGGCAAGCCCGCATTGCGCTCGACCATGCCGTTCTGCACCTCGATGGCGCAGCGCACGGCGTCGACGACGCTTCGGAACTCGACGATAATTCCATCCCCTGTCCGCTTAACGATTCGGCCATGATGCACGGCGATCGTCGGGTCGATGAGATCGCTTCGGAGCGCCCTGAGCCGCGCCAGGATTCGGTCCTCGTCAGCGCCCGCAAGCCGCGAATAGCCGACGATATCCGCTGCCAGGATCGCTGCTAACTTGCGCTCGATGCGGTGCTCCGAGGCCACGTGAGGTTCCCCAAGCCGAGGCGAGGCAGTCTAGCACGGCCGACCGAGACTGGAATTGGTGGGATAGAGGGTGCGGCGCTGGCCGAAACCAGAACGCTCGCGACTAAGCTCAAGGTCGACGTAACTCCGCCCGTTGGGTAGTCACCATCTCCCATTTGCTCCTCTCGCGCGGGCGTCCTCGGCTGAAACCAATCACATCCGCGAGCAATGTCGCCGCCGGGTCGCCCTCATAGCGCCCCGCAGCTACCGAGACGAGCCGCGCTGGCTCGCTTCTCGAAAGCAGATGCACTGTCGGCGAGGCGCTCTCGGCGACTATGGGCCAGCGCGCATGAACAGACCACCGACAAGTCCTCGTGTGGCCAAGATGATGTGGTTATTGCGCCTGCTCACAATTCGTGAGGAGATCGCCAATGTCGAACGATCTACAGGGGACCGAACGCTATCGGCTTTGGCCGGTGGACCGGCGGATGCTGACTGCGATTCCGACGATTGGCCTGAGTGTCGGCTTTGTCCTCGCCGCCTTGGCCTACGCCGGGGGAGCGCTCTCGCCCGAGCGTCTCACGCAGACCAGCATGATCAAGGCCTTTGAAGAGGTGAACAGCGTCAATACCGGATTTCGGCGAAACCACGCGAAGGGCGTCTGCGTCTCTGGTCGCTTCGACAGCAACGGCAATGGCGTCGGCCTTTCGAAGGCGGCTGTGTTCAAGCGCGGCGCCGTCCCCGTGATCGGACGTTTCGCCGTCGCCGTTGGCCGGCCCTTCGTCCCCGATAACGAGACCGAAGTACGAAGCATGGCGCTGAGCTTCCGTCCGCCCGGCGCTGAGGAATGGCGCACCGGCATGAACGACATTCCAGTCTTCTCGGTGAAGGATGCAAAGGGCTTTTACGACCAATTGCTGGCTTCGCAGGTCGATTCTACGACGGGCAAGCCTGATCCCGAAAAGATGAAGGCGTTCTTCGTCGCCCACCCGGAGAGCCAGCGCGCCCTGCAACTCATCCAGGCGAAACCGTTTTCGACCGGCTTCGGCAATGCGAGCTACAATAGTCTCGACGCTTTCCGCTTCGTCAACGCCGAAGGCGTATCGACCGCCGTGCGATGGAGCATGGTCGCTATCGAGCCCTTCGCGCCGGAAATCCCGGCTCAAGCGACGGCGAGCGACAAGAACTATCTCTTCGATGCGCTTATCGCTCGGATCGAGCACGGTCCCCTGCAATGGCGTCTTGTGGTGACTGTCGGCGGCCCCGGCGATCCAACGAATGACGCGACTATCCCCTGGCCCGAGGACCGTCAGCAGGTCGACGTCGGCACGCTGACAATCGATCACATAGAAGCGGAGGGACCAAATAACTGCCGGGACGTGAACTTCGATCCCCTCGTCCTGCCACCTGGAATCGAGCCCTCGGACGATCCGTTGCTCAGCGCGCGCTCGGCCGTCTATTCGACCTCCTTCACGCGCCGCGCCCGCGAGCCGAAGACGCCCAGCGAAGTTCAAATCCCCGGCAAGGGGGGCTGATCATGACGCAGCAGCGCTTCCCCGCTCTCTCGCGCCTCCTGCATTGGGTAATGGCGGCGATGATCCTCGCCATGCTCTTCATTGGGTTCGGCATGGTCGCTTCGCTGACCGACTATCACTGGCTTGTCTCGATTCATAAGCCGCTTGGGATTGCCGTGTTGGCCCTGGTCGCGATTCGGCTGATCAACCGGCTGGTCAACTCCGCGCCGCCTCTGCCCGCCGACATGCCGGCGCTGATGCGGTTCGCCGCGCTTGGTTCGCACATGCTTCTTTACGTCCTGATGTTCGCGACCCCGCTCGTTGGCTGGGCCATGCTTTCGACGGCGCGCTATCCAATCGTGCTTTACGGCTCGCTCGAACTGCCTCCGATCCTGCCGCAGAGCGACGGTCTGTTTTCAGCGCTGAGAACGGCGCACACCGTATTGGCGGCGCTCTTCTTCGCGACATTCCTAATCCATTTCAGCGCGGCCCTCATGCACGCGCTGGTCTTCCGCGACGGGGTGTTTCAAAGCATGGCGTCGATTGGCCGGCGGCGCGAGGATCGCAAGGACCCTGTGGTGAGGTGACCTCGCTACGCCGAGCACAATGGAAGGCTGGGGCGGATGACGAAAGTCACCGTCGCGTCGCCAACGGAAGATGGAGTTTCTGGCCGAATGTCCGCTTGCGAATGTCGGCGGGAATGCGTCGCACGAAATAGGGACGCGCGAATCCCCACGCCGCATCGGGCGAGCCAAACGAAAGAGCATTGCGGACCACCGATGTTGACCAGTTGAACCGGCGCAATGCTCGGTAATCCCTCATCTTTCTGACTTCACTAGAGAAGTTCAAAGTATGGTGCCCAAGAGAGGACTCGAACCTCCACGGCTTGCACCGCTGGTACCTGAAACCAGTGCGTCTACCAATTCCGCCACCTGGGCCCGGCCGCTTCATAAGGGCCGCGGCTTGGCAATGTCAATGCGGCCGCCCAGGGTCGCCGACGCCGCCGCCGTGCGGGTCCAGCGGGGGGCGCGGGGCGGCTCGTTACGACCGGCGGCGCCTTCCGCTGACCCCCGGCAAGGACGCGGCTGGCGCGCCGCTTATCCCCGGGCGGCGGGGCGCTCGCTGTCGAGCGCGGCCATCGCCTGCGGGACATAGCGCTCGCCGGCCGCGGCGCCTTTCGGCGCCGCCGCTTCGATCGCGGCGAGATCGGCCGCGCTTAAGCGCACGTCGAGCGCGCCCAGCGCCTCTGCAAGGCGGTCGCGGCGGCGCGCGCCGATCACCGGCACGATGTCTTTGCCCTGCGCCGCCACCCAGGCGATAGCGATCTGCGCGACGCTCACGCCTTTGCCCTCGGCGACCTTGCGCAGGTTTTCAACCAGCGCGAGATTCTGATCGATGTTGCCCGCCTGGAAACGCGGGCTATGAGCGCGGAAATCGCCGGCGCCGCCGGCGCCCTTTACCCAATGGCCGCTGATCAGGCCGCGCGACAGGACGCCGTAAGCGGTAATCGCGACGCCAAGCGCCCGGCACGCGGCGAGGAGGGAATCCTCGATCCCGCGCGAGATCAGAGAATATTCGATCTGGAGATCCGAGATCGAGTGGACGGCGGCGGCACGACGGATGGTCTCCGCGCCGACTTCGGAAAGACCGATCATCCGGACATAGCCGGCCTTCACCATATCGGCGATCGCGCCGACCGTCTCCTCGATCGGGACATTCGGATCGAGCCGCGCCGGACGATAAATGTCGATATGGTCGACGCCCAGTCTTTGCAGCGAATAGGCGAGGAAATTCTTCACCGCTTGCGGGCGCGTATCGACGCCGCTCCAGCCGCTCGCCGGATCGCGCAAGGCGCCGAATTTCACGCTAAGCAGGACTTGATCGCGATTTTTGCTCTTCAAAGCCTCACCGATCAGCATCTCATTGTGGCCCATGCCGTAGAAATCGCCTGTGTCGATGAGCGTGACGCCGGCGTCCAGCGCCGCATGGATCGTCGCGATGCTCTCGGCGCGATCGGCCGGACCGTACATGCCCGACATGCCCATACAGCCGAGACCGATGGCGGACACCTTCGGCCCCGCCGCGCCGAGCTGACGTTGCTGCATTTGCTGATCTCCATTGCTTGCTGGGCGGTTTATAGCCCAACCTTTTTCGCGCGGTAAGCCGGACGACGCCCTACGCCCTGTACAGGAAATCGAACATGGCCGGCATCGCCGATCTCTACGGTTTCACCGCCGTCGCCCGCGCCCGCTCCTTCGGCGGCGCCGACATGCTGCGCGGGGTGTCGGCCTCGGGCTACAGCGAAGCGGTTCGGCGTCTGGACACGCGGCTCGGCGTACGCCTTCTCAACCGTACGAGCCGCAGCGTGACGCCGACCGAAGCTGGCGAGCGGCTCCTTGAGCGCCTGTGCCCGGCGCTCGGCGAAGTCGCCGCCGCGCTCGATGCGGCCGCAAGCTTTCGTGATACGCCGTCGGGCGGGTTGAAGCTCAATGTCCCCTTCCTTCGTCGCCCGCGTCATCCTGCCGCCGATCGCCAGCGCCTTTCTCAAAACCCATCCTGGCGTGACCGTCGAAGTCCGCCGTGCAAGACACTTATATCGATGTTCCCGCCGCGGGCTTCGACGCCAGCATTCGCTATGAAGAGCGGCGCGAGCGCGACATGATCGCAATTCCGATCGGCCCGCGCCGGCAACGTTTCGCGACGGCCCGCAGCGCCGTCCTATTTGAACCGGCGCGAACG
>DASZFX010000301.1:0-2560 GCA_035939375.1 Roseiarcus sp. | reverse complement strand
TTGCGCTTGGCGGGCTGGTCCTGATGGGCAGCAGCGTAGGCAGCAATAGGCAGTTGGAGCTTTCCCTGAAGCAGACGGAAGATAAAAGGAACGCGGCGATCGATGCCCTGGAGTTCGTCAAGATCGGAGACGGGGCCCGGTAATTTCGCGTCAAATCCGAGCGTTTGGCGCTGCGCATCGCTATCCCGGAGCAAAGGCCGCATTCGACCCAGCGGCCATCAGAACGAAGATTGGGTGATCCAGGACCGGACGTTCAGCGCCACCCGATGGCGAAGACTTCGCCTCTCTGTCGGTCGTCTGATGTTCGCCCGCTGACCAGAATCACCGCGTTGAGCAGCGTGCCGGAGACCGCGATGATGAAGCCGAAAGGTCAGGATGCGCTATAGTTGAGGCGTGTCGTTGTAGCTAGTCTTAGCATAGCGCGGGCGCCAGCGTCGCAGGATCAGAGCCCCAGAACGCCTTGCGGTTCACTCAGCCTGCGAAGCGCGCGGCGGCAGTTCCTGCCAACGTTGAGGGCGAGTAGGGCGCCCTCGGCCGGATTGGCGGCAGTTTCGTGGCGGGCCAGGCCGAACCTCGTCGAGGTGACGAACAGCGTCGGCAGATTCGCCCCGCCGAAGGCACAACTAGTCGGGTTCTTGATATCCAACTTTCGCCAAAACGATCCCCGCGGCGCGGTGTCGGCGAAAGCCGTGGTTTCGGTTAAAGGCAAAACGGTAGGGGAGGCGGCAAGGCGCAAGCTGCGGCCTGCGGAGTGGCGATCATTTGTCGGGTGTCTGTTGTGCCCTGAGGGTTCGAGCTTGCGGCGCGCCACCAGCATCTGATCGATGACGACGCGGCCGACCGTGATAGCTTCCGGTCGGCGATTCTCGCCATAAGCGGGGGAGGTCGTGGCCGGGGACAACGACAAGCCGGCCTTGAGAGTGCCGGATCGATGGCGACCTTCGACGCCGGCGGTAATTCTCGGCGCGGCGTGTCTCACCCTTCACGTTGCCTTCAACGCCAGCTACGGCGTCTTCCGCGATGAGCTCTATTTCATCGTCTGCGGCCGGCATCCGGCTTTCGGCTATGTCGATCAGCCGCCGCTCGTCCCGCTGATCGCAGCCGCGTCCGACGACCTCTTCGGAACCGCGCTGACGCCCCTGCGCCTTGCGCCGGCGCTGGCGATGGCCGCGACGGTCGCGATGACCGCCGAATTCGCCAGATTGCTGGGCGGCGGGCGCTTTGCGCAGTGGCTCAGCGGACTGGCGGTCCTGCTGGCTCCCATCTTCCTGGTCAATGGGCTCCTTGTTGTCCACCGACATGCTCCAGCCCCTGACCTGGCTGGGCTGCAGCTGGTGCCTGACGCGCCTGACGCAAACCCGCGACGAGCGATGGTGGCTGCCCTTCGGGGCGATCGTCGGCGTCAGCTTCGAGAGCAAGTATCTCATCGCATTCTACGCCGTCGGTCTGGCGATCGGCGTCATCGCGACGCCGTTGCGCCGGTCGCTCCTGCATCCCTGGATATATGGCGGGGCGGCGATCGCGGTCTCAATCGCCGCGCCCAACCTCGCCTGGCAGGCGACTCACGGCTGGCCCTTCCTCGAGATTGCGAGCGCGGGAGCGGCGGGCAAGAACCTGACTCTGTCGCCGCTTGCCTTCATTGGCCAACAGGCGCTCCTCGTCGGCCCGGTCGCCGCGCCGATGTGGATCGCGGGGCTATGGAGTCTGTCGACACGGTCACCCGAGCCTGAGCTTCGCGTATTCCCCGTCGCCTACGTCGTCATGGCGATCTTCTTCGTCGTGTCCCATGGCAAGGCCTACTATCTCGCGCCGATCTATCCGACGCTGCTTGCCGCCGGCGCCATTGCCGTCGAATCGTGGTTTGCAAGTCGAGTTTTTCGCCGGAGCGCGACCAGCGCTATCGTCGTCGCCGGCCTCGCGACCCTGCCTATCGTGCTGCCTGTGCTCCCTCCCGATCAACTCATCCGCTACTCGCGCGCTCTGGGTTTGGCGCCCTCGACGACGGCGACCGAGCGGGGCGCTCAGAGCGTTCTTCCTCAGTATTTCGCCGACATGTTCGGTTGGCGAGAGATGGCGGCGCAGGTCTCGGCCGTCTATCGGGCGCTGCCGGCGATCGATCGCAAAGATGCGGTCTTCTTCGGCCGCAACTATGGCGAAGCGGCCGCGCTCGACGTCTATGGGCCATCGCTTCAGGGGCCGCCGGCGATCAGCGGGCACAACACTTACTTCCTCTGGGGCCCCCGCGGCTTCAGTGGCGCGGTCGTGATCGTGGCCGGGGGCGACGCTTCCAGACTTGCGACGATGTTCAGCGACGTTCAAGTCGCGGGGCGCATCGATAACCCATACGCGATGCCCTTTGAGACCAACATCCCTGTCTACGTCCTTCGTTCGCCGCGAGCCCCCTTGAGCGAGATTTGGCCGACTTTGAAGCACTACGATTGAACGCGGGAGATCGCGAACTCTCGGGTGAGCTTATCGGCCCTTCATCGCAAGCACCGTCGATGCCTACGGAGGCGCGACTATTTGTCAGAGTATCGGTTGTGCTCTGAGGGGAGTTTTC
>DASZFX010000300.1:0-2231 GCA_035939375.1 Roseiarcus sp. | reverse complement strand
CACTTCGCGTCCGATCCAGTGGGCTTCGAATTCGGCGAGGATGTCGTTGAGTCCCTTGTCGGCGACCTCCATCTGATAGAGGGCCTGAACCGCGGCCAGTCGCGCCGCCGCGCGCTGATCGGCCATGCTCATCTTTTAGCGCTCAGCTTGCGCTTCAGCGCGGCGAGCGTCATTGCGGCCCGCGCCGCGTCGCCGCCCTTGTCGCCCTGATCAGGATCGGCGCGCGCCACCGCCTGCGGTTCGTTTTCGACGGTGAGAATCCCATTGCCGAGCGGCAGGCCGCGCGCGACGGCGAGATCGATCAGGCTCCGCGAGGATTCTCCGGCGACGATCTCGAAATGAAAGGTCTCGCCGCGGATGACGCAGCCGAGCGCCACCACCCCGTCATAGGGCCGGCCGGTCGCCGCCGCGTTGTCCAGAACGATCGCCGCGGCGATCGGGATCTCCAGCGCGCCGGGCACGGTGACGACGTCGAGGGTCGCGCCGGCGGCGGCGATGGCGCGGCGCGCTCCCTCCATCAGCATCGCGCCGATCGTCTCGTAGAAGCGCGCCTCGACGACGAGGATTCTCCCGCCTGTCAGGCTGGGCGGCGGAGCGGAGGAATCGCGGCGCGGGTCAGCCATGGGTCCTTTGACATGCGTTCGGCAATGGCGCTTGCGCCGGGCGATGGCATAGAGGGGCGCAGAGCCTGAGGCAAGCGGCGCCCGTTATTCGCGCGAAAGCTGACAGCCGGTGCAAATCGCGACTTCGGCGTATATCATCGCTGGATCGGCGTCTTTCGGGAGGGTTTATGCGCGTCGTGGTGCTCGGGGGCGGCGTTGTCGGCGTCACCACCGCTTATCAGCTTCAGAAGGACGGCCACGAGGTCGTGCTTCTCGAGCAGCGCGACAATGTGGCCGCTGGCGCGAGTTGGGGCAACGCCGGGATGATCGCGCCCGGGCATTCCTTCGTCTGGTCCTCGCCCAAGGCGCCGATGATCCTTTTAAAATCGCTGGCGATGAAGGATCAGGCGCTGCGCTTCAGATTGTCCGCCGACCCGCGCCTCTATACGTGGTCCTGGCTGTTCTTGAAGGAATGCACCAAGGCCAAGGCGCGTCGCAACACTTTGCTCAAGCATCGTCTCGCCGCCTATTCCCAGACGGTGCTTGCCCAGGTCGTCGCCGAAGAGGCGATTGAATATGATCGCAACGCGCGCGGCATCTTGTACTTTCATCGCAGCCAGGCGGCCTTTGATCGCGGCGTCGCGCAGATGAGGCTGCTCGAAGGGGACGGACAGGAGATCAAGGTCCTGGACCGCGACGGCGTGATCGCGCTCGATCCTTCTCTCGCCTCGGCCAGGGACAAAATCGTCGGCGCCATCCATTGCCCGACCGACGAGACGGGCGATCCGGCGAAATTCACCCGGGCGCTCGCCGCCAAAGTCGCGGCGCGCGGCGGCGAAATCCGCACTGGCGCGACCATCCGCGCTCTGGAAGTCGCGGGCGACAAAGTCGCGAGCGTAACGACCGACAAGGGCCCCTTCAAAGGCGACGCCTATGTGCTGGCGCTCGGCTCGGATAGCCCGATCCTCGCCCGTACGATCGGCGTCTCGCTGCCCATCTATCCGATCAAGGGCTATTCTCTGACCATTCCCATCGGCAATCATCGCCTGCCGCCGACGATCGCCTCCGTCGACGAGCATAATCTCGTCGCGATATCCCGTTTCGGCGACAGGCTGCGCGTCACCGCCACCGCCGAATTCGCCGGCTACGACGTCAGCCACAAGCCGTCCGATTTCGCCTTTATGAGGCGAGTGACCGAGGAGCTTTACCCCGATGGCGCCGATTACGATCGCGCCGAAATGTGGGCGGGCCTGCGCCCGATGACCCCGACCAATCTGCCATTCTTCGGACGCAGCCGCGTCGGAAATCTCTTCCTCAACACCGGTCACGGCCATATCGGCTGGACCATGTCGCATGGTTCGGCGCGGATCACCGCCGATCTCATCGCCGGCCGCACGCCGGCCATCCCCATGGACGGCCTTGTGGCCGCTTGAACTCGGTCGGAACCTAAGAAGAAAACCATGTCCTCCGCGTCATGCTAGCAAGCCTTTGAAAAAGCAACACTTCCAAGAAATCAAAGACTTGTCGCCCTAACTTGCGCCCCAACTTTGAAAGCGGCACGAGGCGAACGGCGGCGAATGAGCGCAAATGAAGATCGGCCTTAAGGCCGACCAGCGCCGTCGTCAGAAA
>DASZFX010000299.1:0-3500 GCA_035939375.1 Roseiarcus sp. | reverse complement strand
ACCCGCGTTCTCGAGGTGGACACGGCCGGCGCCGCCGAGCGCGCGCCGCAACGCTCCTTTAGCGATGCGCCCCGTCCGCGTCGCGTGCCGCCCGATCCATCAACCGCCGTCAGCGTCGCGGGCAAGGTCAAATGGTTCGATGACGCCAAGGGCTTCGGCTTCGTTGCGAGCGACGACGGCGGCAAGGATGTCTTCGTCCATATTTCGATCCTCGGCCCGGCCGGCATCACCCATCTGACGGAGGGCCAGCCGGTCAATATGCGCGTGGTCGATACGCCCAAGGGCCGAGAGGCGATTTCGATCTCGCAGGTATGAAGAGAATTGGCGGCGTTTTAGCCGCTGCGAAGGCAAAGGCGTGCGGCTGGCGACAGCGCACGCCTTTTTCGTCCAAGAAACGGAAATCTTAAATCCATGGAGCCCTCCCGTGAGATCAATCGTCTGATCGCCATTATGGCGGCGCTGCGTACGCCGGGATCGGGCTGTCCTTGGGATCTCGAGCAGGACTTTTCGTCCATTGCGCCGTTCACCATCGAGGAAGCCTATGAAGTCGCCGACGCAATCGAGCGCGGCGATTTCGTCGACCTTTGCGAAGAACTCGGCGATCTGTTGCTGCAGGTCGCCTTTCACGCGCGCATGGCCGAGGAGGCGAAGCTCTTCGATTTCGGCGACGTTATCGAGACGATCACCAAAAAGCTCATCCGGCGCCATCCGCATGTCTTCGGCGATAAGCTGGCGCGCTCGCCCGATGCGGTCAAGACGTTATGGGCGGACATCAAGGCCGAGGAGAAGCGCGAGCGGGCGGCTGCGCATGAAAAGGCCAGCGCGCCGCCGGCGCCCAAGGGCGCTCTTGCCGGCGTGCCCCTGCCCCTTCCCGCTTTGACCCGCGCGCTGAAGCTTCAGGAAAAGGCGAGCAAGGTCGGCTTCGACTGGAACGACGCCAAAGCCGTGCTCGCCAAACTGCGTGAGGAGACGCAGGAGATCGAAGAGGCCTTGGCTCATGGCGACGTGGCCGCGGTACAAGGCGAGGTCGGCGATCTCCTGTTCGTCGTCGCCAATCTCGCCCGCCATGTGAAGGTCGATCCGGAAGAGGCGCTGCGCGGCGCCAATTCCAAATTCGAAAGGCGCTTCGCCCATATCGAATCGCGGCTCAAGGCGCAGGATCGCGCGCCCGAAGACGCCAGTCTCGAAGAGATGGACGCGTTATGGAACGAGGCCAAGCGAGCAGAACGAGCGCCGATGCGGCGAAGCATCGCAAAGGCCCGATGACAAGATGACGGCGCGACGCTCCCGCCGAATGCGGGAACGTCGAGTGGCTCACCTCGGCGGCGCCAGGGCGGCAAGTTCGATAGCCAGCGCTTCGTCGACCGGCTCATCCAGCAACAGCCTGTACCAGACCGCGCCATAGATCGCCGAGATCAAGGCCTCGCGCCGATGCGCGTCCGAAACACGCGCGGCGAGGATCTGGCGCAACGGCTCGCGGCGCGGATCGATCAGCTTCTCGCGCAGCAGGGCGCGCAGCGTCGGGTCGAATTGGGCTTCGGCCATCAGGTGGCGCAAGGCCGGGCCAATGGCTGCGATGGCCGGGATGACGCCGCGCAGAAAGCCCAAGAGATCGCCGGCGCGGATGGCCGCCTCCATGGGTCGGTCGATGCGCGCGCGGCTTTTCTCGGCGAGCGCATCGAGCACGACCGCGGCTTTGCTCGGCCACCAGCGATAGAGCGTCTGTTTGCCCGCCCCTGCCGCTTTGGCGATCGAATCGGCGGTCACCTTGTCGTAGCCGCGCTCCATCGTCTGCCAATAGGCGACGTCGAGGATGGCGTTGCGACTGACTTCCGAGCGCGGCCGTCCCGGCCCGCGTTTTTCCGCATTTTCCATGCCGCTACCATAGATAGGGATTGCGAGACTTCAAGTCTCGCAACAAAACGAGACTTACAGTTCCGCAAATGGAAACAGTCAAAAAAGCCTAGCGAAAGTGGCGAGTCGGCGGCGGGACCTGACGACGGCGCAAACAGCGGTGGGCGTATGGGCCGCGGCGGATTTAGGCGACGGCGCGGATCTCGGCTCGAGCGGCTCGCCGACGCGGACGGCGCCAATTCGCAGCAAAACGCCGGTCAGGCCTGGGCGAAGCCCGGAAAGCGGCGCGCCACTCGCGCCATTTTGTCGGGCGCAACCCTCAGCCGCAGATGGATGCGCCCGTCGGCCGCCAAACGGCGCGCCATCACTTCGGTATTCTCATAGAGCCAATGCAGGCCCTGCCCGTCAGCGCTATCGAGATCAAGATCGATCAGAGCGCGGCCCGCCGCAAGGCGCGTCTCGATCGCCTCGAGGAGCATCTTAAACCCCTCCCCGGTCATGGCTGAAACCGCGATCGGCTCGCCTTTCGCTTGGTCGTCGCGCGCCGCCCTCAGCGCGTCGCGATGATCGGCGTCGAGCTTGTCGAGCTTGTTCCAGACCTCGACGACGCGGCCGTTGTTCGTCTGCACGCCAAGCTCAGCCAGAATCGCCGCAACATCCGCGTTCTGCGCTTCGCTGTCGGCGTGCGAAATGTCTCTGACATGGAGGATCACGTCGGCGGACAGCACTTCCTCCAATGTCGCGCGGAAGGCGGAGATCAACATGGTCGGCAGATCGGAGATGAAGCCGACGGTGTCGGAAAGGATCGCGCTTCCGCCATGCGGCAGCTCCAGGGCGCGCATGGTTGGATCGAGCGTCGCAAACAGCATGTCTTCCGCAAGGACGCGCGATTGGGTCAGGCGATTGAAGAGGGTCGATTTGCCGGCGTTGGTGTAGCCGACGAGGGCGACGACGGGATAGGGAACGTCGCTGCGGCTCGCCCGATGCAGCGCCCTGGTCCGCTTGACGCCGTCGAGTTCGCGCTCGATGCGGATCATCCGATCCTGGATCAGGCGGCGGTCGGTTTCGATCTGGGTTTCGCCGGGGCCGCCGAGGAAGCCGAAGCCGCCGCGCTGGCGCTCGAGATGGGTCCAGGAGCGCACCAGCCGCGACTTCTGGTAGTCGAGATGGGCAAGCTCCACCTGAAGAGCGCCCTCGCGGGTGCGTGCTCGCCGGCCGAAAATTTCGAGGATCAGGCCGGTTCGGTCGATCACCTTGCAAGCAAAGGCTTTTTCAAGGTTGCGCTGTTGCACGGGCGACAGGGCGCAATCCATCACGACCAAGCCGATGTCCGCCTCCTTAACGCGCTCGGCCATGGCCGCGACCTTGCCCTTGCCGATATAGGTCGCCGGACGGATCTCGCTTAAATTCACAGGCTCGGCCGCGGCGATGGCAAGATCGATGGCGCGGGCGAGGCCAACCGCCTCCTCGAATCGAGCCTCGGGCGAGCGCGAGCGCAGAGCGTCCTCGCCGCGCCGGTTCGAGAGATAGGGGCCGAGGACCAGTGCGCGGGTGTTGCGCGCGACGGCGTCCTCAGGACGGCGCAGTCGCTCCTCAAGCGTGGATTTGCTCAATTCCGGGCCTGCCCTCGTCAGCTCTTTTCGGCG
>DASZFX010000298.1:0-2609 GCA_035939375.1 Roseiarcus sp. | reverse complement strand
AGGACGTCTGGATTTTCCCGGCCACGCGGGTTCGCGACAAGCCGACGGACCCGTTCTATTTTTATGGCTCGACTTTCCGCTGGTATGACCCCTCGATCGACGCCTGGCGGATCACCTGGTTCGACCCGACCAGGCCTTTTGAGCTTCGCCAGATCGGCCGCGCCTCCGGGGCGGACATCGTTCAGATGGGCGAAGAGGTCGCCGGCGTCACGCGGCGCTGGAGCTTCGTTGAAATCACCGAACGCTCGTTCCGTTGGCGGGGCGAGGCCTCGCGCGACAGGGGCGCGGACTGGTTCCTGGAAATGGAGATGCGCGCTCGCAAGGTCCTGACGTCATGAACGCGCCGATGCCTCGCGCAGCGTCTCAGCGCGCCCACACTTGGCGCGACAAGACTTGGCGCGACAAGACTTGGCGCGCCGCGGGCGACGCCGCAAGGCCGCCAGCGAAACTGATTCGCAGCGCGCAAGAATGGCTGGCGCTTCTGGCGGCTTGGTTCGAAGCGCGCGACGCCCGGCGGCGCCTGATGGATTGTCACCGGCTCGACGCCCGTTTCGCCAAGGATGTTGGCCTGACGCCCGCGGAGATCGAAGCTGGGCGCATAGAGGTAGACGCGCGGGGGAATCCGTTGACCGGCGCCTTCGGCGCGGGGCCGTACTCTCCGGCCGCTTAAGGGAAGAGAGGGAATTGGCGCGGCTACGCTGCGCCGCTCGTCGAATCCTTTGCTGGGAATTGCTGTAGGATTTCGGCAATGGCTTCATCGGGGACTTGGCGAAAGTCGCGGTAATAGGCGCCGATGGCGCCGAGCCGCTCGTAATCCTCCAGAGGAACGATCTCGTCGGCTTCGCCGCGCAACTCGCGGAGCGCCTCGCTGGAGGCGACCGGTATCGCCAGCACGAGCCTACCCGGCTTTTGCTGGCGAACCGCGCGCAGCGCCGCTCGCGTCGTCGCTCCGGTGGCGATCCCGTCGTCGACGACAATGACGAGGCGACCGGCGAGATCGATCGGATGGCGTCCCGCCAGATAGCGATGGCGGCGACGATGAATTTCGGCCAGCTCCCGCTTCTGCGCCTCGGCGAACTCACTCTCCGAGACGCCGACCATTTGAATGACGTCTTCGTTTCGTACCGTCAGCGGGTTCCGACCGTCGACGACCGCCCCCATGGCGAGTTCCGGCTGAGAAGGGACCCCGATCTTGCGCACCATGATCAGATCGAGCGGCGCGCCGAAAGCGCGCGCGATCTCCGCGGCCACCGGCGCGCCGCCCCGCGGCAGAGCAAGTATGACCGGCTTTTGATTCTTGTAACCGGAGAGCGCCTTCGCCAGGCGCTTTCCGGCGTCCGAGCGGTCCTGAAACGGCATGGCTTGATTTATCACGCGGCGCGAACAGATTGGCTAGAGCCAATGCATCGGCGCTGGCGATCAAATTCCGCGCCCGGCGAGCATTGAGGAGCCGAATGGTCGAAAGTAGCGCTGGCGTGGTTCTTTATCATCTCGCCGACGGCGAGATCCGCGTTCTCCTGGCCCATCCCGGCGGCCCATTTTGGCGGCGCCGGGACGCCGGAGCTTGGACCATTCCGAAAGGGCTCTTGCAAGACGGCGAAACGGCCGAGGCGGCGGCGCGCCGCGAGTTTGCCGAAGAATTGGGCGTCGAGCCCGAAGGAGCGCTGCGCCCGCTCGGCGAAATCCGTCAAAGCGGCGGCAAGCGGGTCGAAGCTTTCGCCCTCGAAGGCGATTTCGACGTCGAGCGATTGCACAGCAACGATTTTGCCCTTGAATGGCCGCCAAAGAGCGGGCGAACGGCTTTGTTTCCCGAGGTCGATCGCGTCGCCTGGTTTTCGCTGCCCGTCGCGCGAGAAAAGATCCTGCCCGGCCAGGCGCCGCTGCTCGACCGCTTGGAGCGCCTTCTGCAGCTAGACCCCAGCTGACGCCATTCCCGGCGACGCCCCGCCTACCGGTTTTCCGGCCCGCCGGGGCCGACCGCATCGACGAGACGCTTGATCTCCTCCAGGGTGAAGCGACCCGTCACTTGGATTTCGGCGCCGAGGGGCGCCCTGATCATCGCAACCGAGAGAACCGTGCGGCCGTCGAGCACCAATGCTAGCTGACGGTCTAGCAGTCCGGCACTGGCGTTCATGCGCTTGATCGCCGCCGCCGCCAGATGAATGTCGATGGCAGGATTGCCGTTCGCGTCGACCGTCGCCTCGACGCGCTCGATATCGCCAGGCAGGGTAATGTCGCGTTCGATGCGATAGGTCTTGTCGTTGTCGCCAAAGCCATGTAGGGAGGCCCCCGCGTTCTTAAGGGAGTCTTTGGCGACAAGCGCCAGCTCTAGCCGCGCGCCGCTGCTGGCGATTGTTCTTTCGCCCTTTGGCGCTCCCCCATCGGCGGAGGGTCCCGCCAGGAACACCGATCGCGAGCCAACGAGATCATTGTAGATCGCAGGAACCTGATCTCGGCCATTGGCCTTGGCGAGCTCCGCCACTTCATCGCGCACACGGTCGCCAAGCTCGCTCAAGCTGAGTCCGCGCGTCTTCAGGTCTTTCACGAAGACGCGGGTGAACACCGAATTGGCGTCGGCGTCGCCGGGAAGGCGATCGATCGCAAGTTCG
>DASZFX010000297.1:0-4903 GCA_035939375.1 Roseiarcus sp. | reverse complement strand
TAACAATGTCGTGATCGATGCGCCCGAGACGGTCGCGGCCCTTGAATACGCCAAGCAGCTTTACGCGACCTATATCGACGGCGTCCTCTCGTGGCTCGATCCGAGCAACAACAAGGCCTTCCTGGCCGATCAGATCGGCCTCACCCTTAATGGCATTTCAATCTATGTCGTCGCCAAGAATTCCCCCGAGCCGGCGCTGAACGCGATCGCCGCCGATATGAATCACGCCAACATGCCGATCGGTCCGGTTGGGCGCCCGACGGAGCAGCAGAACATTCTCAACACCTACGCCTATAACTACACCAAATACCCCAATGCGGTGCGCGAGTATCTGCGCTTCATGTGGGAGAAAGAACAGGTCGACGCATGGGAGACCGCTTCCGGCGGTTATGTCGCGCCGCCTTTGCCGGCCTGGAACGACAATCCGGTCTGGACCGCCGATCCCAAGACGACGCCATTCCGCGACGTGCTGAGATATGCGCTTGACGACGGCTATTCGGGGTCGCTCGGCTACGCCTCGGCGGCGACGATGGGCGATTTCATCGTCGTCGACATGTTCGCCGAGGCCTGCACCGACAACCAGACTCCCAAGGCTGCGGCTGAGCGCGCGGCTGAACGCGTCAAACGCTACTATCAGGTCTGATCACATCGCCTGATCGGTCGAGGCGCGCCCGCGCGCTGACCTTAAGCGGGGAGAGGCTGGATTGACGGCTCATATCGAGACGGTCGTTCGCGCGACGCGGGCGCCCGCTCGCCGCCACATCGGCGCGCGCCTGATGGATAGCCGGAACTTCCTCGGCTTTCTGTTCATGCTGCCGGCGGCCGCGATTTTGTTCGTCTTCCTCGCCTATCCCTTGGGTCTGGGCTTCTGGCTCGGCCTCACCGACACGCTGATCGGCCAAACGGGTCGCTTCATCGGCCTCGCCAATTTCGTCTCGCTGGCGCATGATACCGTGTTCTGGCTCGTCGTGTTCAATACGACGTTCTATACGGTCGTCGCCAGCTCTTTCAAATTTTGCCTCGGCCTCTATCTCGCGCTGCTGCTCAATCGTCGCCTGCCGCTGAAATCTTTCCTTCGTGCGATCGTACTCCTGCCCTTTGTTGCGCCGACCGTACTCTCGGCCATCGCTTTCTGGTGGCTTTACGATCCGCAATTCTCGATTCTCTCCTGGACGCTGGTTCGGTTTGGAATCATTCATCGCTTCATCGATTTTCTCGGCGATCCCTGGAACGCGCGGGGGTCGGTGATCGCCGCCAATGTTTGGCGCGGCATTCCCTTCATCGCCATCACCATGCTCGCCGGCCTGCAGACGATCTCGCCTTCGCTTTATGAGGCGGCGACCCTGGATGGGGCGAGCGCTTGGCAGAAATTCCGCTTCGTCACGCTGCCGATGCTCTCGCCGATCATCGCGGTCGCGATGACCTTCTCCGTGCTGATGACCTTCACCGATTTTCAATTGATCTACGCCATTACCCGGGGCGGGCCGATCAACGCCACTCATCTGATGGCGACGCTGTCCTTCGAACGGGCGATCACCGGTGGGCGTCTCGGCGAAGGGGCGGCCATCGCCGACGCCATGGTTCCCTTCCTGCTCGGCGCAGTTCTCTTCAGCTATTTCGGTTTGCAGCGCCGCCGCTGGCAGCAAGGTTCGAGGGACTGAACCAATGACGCAGAGCGCTTCCGAGGGCATGGACTACCTCGAGCGGCCGCTACGCCGCATCGTCACCCTGTACATTCCCCTGGCGCTTATGCTCTTTGTCCTGCTGTTTCCCTTCTATTGGATGACGACGACGACTTTCAAACCGGACGCGGAACTCTACGACTATAACCACTTCAACCCGTTCTGGGTGGTTCATCCGACGTTGGAGCATATCCACAAGCTGTTTTTCGAGACGACCTATCCTTCCTGGCTCTTCAACACGATCATCGTCTCGGTCGCGGCGACGGCGATCTCGCTCGTTTCGAGCGTCTGTGCGGCCTATGCGATCGAGCGCTTGCGCTTCACGGGCGCGCGCTTCGTCGGGCTCGCGATTTTCCTCGCCTATTTGGTTCCGCCGAGCATCCTTTTCATCCCGCTGGCGGCGATCATTTTCAAGCTCGGCCTCTTCGACACGCTTTGGGCCTTGATTCTGACCTATCCGACTTTCCTCGTCCCATTCTGCACCTGGCTGCTGATGGGCTATTTCCGCACCATCCCCTATGAGCTCGAAGAATGCGCAATGATCGACGGGGCCTCGCGCTTGCAGATTCTCGGGAAAATCACGCTGCCGCTCGCCGTGCCCGGACTGATCTCGGCGGGGATTTTCGCCTTCACTCTATCCTGGAATGAATTCATCTACGCTCTGACCTTCATCTCGTCTTCCGAGAACAAGACCGTGCCTGTCGGCGCCATCACCGAGCTTGTCGAGGGCGACGTCTACCACTGGGGCTCGCTCATGGCGGCGGCGCTTCTGGGCTCGCTGCCGGTCGTCGCGCTCTATTCCTTGTTCGTCGAACATTATGTCTCGAGCCTCACCGGCGCCGTCAAGGAATAGGCCGTCGGGCGCCCGTTTGCTTCAACCCATGTACCAGCCGCCGTTGGCGTGCAATTCATGACCGGTGACAAAGCGGCTTTCAGGGGAAAGAAGGTATAGCACCGCCTCGGCGACATCCTTGATGTCGGAACGGAACGGCAGCGACTGCCTTTCGATGACGCGTCGATCGAAAGCGGCGCGATCGTCCCCCAATGTTTGCGTTCGAGTTCGGTCGGAATGGCGCCGGGGCTGACCGCATTGACGCGAATGTTATGTGGGCCCAATTCGCGAGCCAAAGAACGGGTAAGGCCGAGGAGCGCGCCTTTCGACATCACATAAGGAACCTTCTCGCTCCAGCCGCCCGATAACGTGATGCTCATGATGTTGACGATGGCGCCGCTCCCTTTGCGTTTCATGCTTGGCGCCAGCGCCTGGCATAGGACAAAGGCGGCATGGGCGTTGATCGTCTGGATCGCCAGAAATTCATCGAGCGAGTACGATTCGATCGGCGCGACAGGGTCGACCGCCGCATTGTTGATGAGAAAGTCAAAGCCGCTTGTAGCGGCGACAAGGGCTTCGCTCTCGCGTTTGAGCGCTGGCAGGTCGCTGAGGTCGCCGGGTTTGAACGAAGCGAGACCCGCGCCGAACCTATCGCAGAACGCCTTCGCCTTGGCGGCGCCCGTCGAGGTCGGGAGATCATGCAGAAGGACGCGGCAGCCGGCTTCGAGGAGCGCTTCGCAGATCGCCGAGCCGATGCCGCCGGCGCCGCCCGTGACGAGGGCGGTTTTGTTTTCGAATTCCTTCATGACGCCAACGCTCCGCCGAACGATCAACGTATCGGGAGTCGACGGGCGCGCCAACATGGGTTCGTCGCCAAGAGCCTGTCGCGCCTGACAGCCCTAACGGCTGCGCATCTTGCTCAGACTGCTCGCCGCCACGGCGACAATGACGATCGACCCCGTGAGCATGTCGCGGACATAGCTGTCGACGTTCATTTGGGTCAAACCATTGCCGAGAACGCCGAGGATGAGAACGCCTGCGAGCGTATGCAAAACGTGAGGTTCGCCTTCCTCGCCGATCGTCATGCCGAGGAAAACCGCGGCAATGGCGTCGAGCATCAAGCCGGCGCCTTGGGTCGGATTGGCCGAAGCGACGCGGCTTGCGTACATCAAGCCGGCCGCGGCGGCGCCAAGACCCGACAGGCCGAAGGCGGCGAGGCGCAAAGGTTTCACGCCAATCCCGACCAGCCGCGCCGCCTCGCTGTTGCCGCCTATGGCGTAGAGCCTGCGACCATAGACAGTCTGTTCAAGCAACAGCCAGACAAGGAAGAGCGCGCCGAGCGCCACGAGGGTTAAATTCGGAAGCGCGAGACTCGTCGGCCCGATCGGGACGCCTTGACGGGCGAAATTGGAGAAGCCGGCGGGAATTGCGCTTCCGAAGAGTGTCTTGCCGCCGGAAAGACGGAACGCCAGCCCGCTATAAACCGTCATCGTTCCCAACGTCGCGACAAACGGCAGGATGCCGACGTAACTTACAAGAAAGCCGTTGATCAGCCCGCCAAGCAGACCCACGATCAAGGCCGCCGTTATGGCGAGGATCGCCGGCCAGCCGGAGGGGAAAACGAGCGCGGCGACGATGCCGGCGAGGCTCGCCATGGAGCCGACGCTCAGGTCGAAATCGCCGACCGCCATGACCACAGTCATTGTGAAGGCGACGACGGCGAGCATGCTCATTTGCTGCGAAATATTGAGAAGATTTCTCCCCGTCAGGAAAGTGTCGGGGAGATTGATCCAAAAATACAAGACGACGGCGGCGAAGCCGATCAGAGTTCCGTACCGCCGAGCAACCTTGAGAATGGCGGTCCTCATTCGGACGCGCCGCCGTGGCGAAGCCCCAACGGGCGCTGGCGCCCGAGATGCGTGATCGACAACAGGCTCATTGGCGCTTCATGGGCGCTCGTGATTTCGAACGCCGGCGAGAATTGGCTCTGCTCGCCCTGCTGTCGGTCGATTAGTCCTTGACGTTGGCTGAGGTGATGAGCTTCGTCGGCACATAGATCACGCTTTGTTTGATCTTTTCGCCGGCGAGCGTGCGCTTCACCGCCTCCGCCGTGGCCCGTCCGATGCCCTTGAAGTCTTGGGCCATCGAGGCTTCGAAATTGCCGCCTTTGGCGATGGCTTCGCGCGCCTGCGGATTGGCGTCGATGCCCGCGATCACGATGCCTTCGCCGCTGCGCCCCGCCGCCTCGATCGCCTGCATGGCGCCGAGCGCCGGCTGATCCCAGGCGGCCCAGACCGCCGAGATGGCGCCCTTGTCCGGAGGGGCGGCCAAAATCGCCTCCATTTTCGCCCGCGAATCGGCGATGCCGCCGTCCTTCACGTCAGGCGTC
>DASZFX010000296.1:0-3702 GCA_035939375.1 Roseiarcus sp. | reverse complement strand
CATCACAGCGCCGGCAATGGCGATGATCGCGCCGACTGAAAGATCGATGCCGCGCGCCCCAATCACGATCGCCATGCCGAGCGCGACCAGCGCCGTCGGCGTGCCGCGATAAAGAATATCGATGAGGCTGCCGTAGAGCCGCCCCTCAACGATGCGAATCGAAAAAAACCCTGGCGAAATGACGGCGTCGACGAGCATGATCAGGCCAAGCGCGACAAGCGGCCAGAGCGAGCGCCACTCGGACAGTCTCGGCGCAACCGTCGGCCGGCGCACGGCGTCCTGCAACGCCGACGGAGGATCGATTCTCATGACGCGATTCTCATGTCGCGTCCGCTTGGCGCGTTCGATTGGCGCATTCTCTTGGCGCATTCTCTCGGCGCGTGCTCTTGGCGCGCTCTCATGGCGCGGCGATCGCCTGGACGATGTCGTCACGCTGGATGTGGGCGCCGGTAATCTCGGCGATCTTGCGCCGGTCGCGCAGCACCGCGACCCGCGTCGAGAAGGCGACGATTTCGTCGAGCTCCGACGAAGCGACAAGCAGCGCCATGCCCTCGGCGCAGAGGCGGCGGATGAGGGCGACGATCTCGGCGTGCGCGCCAACGTCAATGCCGCGCGTCGGCTCGTCGAGAATCAGCACGCGCGGGTTGGAGACCAGCCAGCGGGCGAGAATGACCTTTTGTTGATTGCCGCCCGAGAGCTGGCCGACCGGCCGTTCGGCGTCCGGCGTGGCGATGGCGAGCGCGCGAATCATCTCGCTTGCGAGTTTTTCCTGTTCTTGCCTCGGCAGGCGGCGCAGCCAACCGCGTTTCGACTGCAAGGCGAGAATGATGTTCTCGCGCACCGTCAAATCGAGCATCAAACCTTCGCGCTTGCGATCCTCGGGGCAGAAGCCGACGCCGAGCCGGATTGCCTGGCGGGGCGTGCGGATCGACACGGCGCGCCCATCGACGCGGATGGTCCCTTCGTCGGCGGGCGTCGCGCCGAAGACCAGCTTGGCCGTTTCGGTGCGCCCGGAGCCGAGCAGACCGGCAAGGCCGAGCACATCGCCGGCGCGCAACTCGAGATCGAAAGGCGCCATCACGCGTTTGGCGCCGAGCCCTTTCACCGAAAGCGCCGGCTCGCCGTCCGCCTTCGCCTCCGCGGCCGGCCCACGCGCTTCGATCGCCTGCAATTCATGGCCAAGCATCAGCGAGACGAGTTCGACTTGCGGCAGGGCGCTTGTCGGCGCAGCGCCGACGCGCCGGCCGTTGCGCAGCACGGTGATGCGATCCGCGATCTGGTAGACCTGATCGAGGAAATGCGTGATGAAGACGATCGCCAGGCCCTTTGCTTTCAAATCGCGCAAAATCGCAAAAAGCCGCTCCACTTCGCGCGCGTCGAGACTGGCGGTCGGCTCGTCGAGCACGAGGACCCGCGTATCGAAGCGCAAGGCTCTCGCGATCGCGACCAGATGTTGGACGGCCAGCGAATAGGCGCCGAGCGGACGCTCGACGTCGATGGAAAGATCGAGACGGGCGAGCGCCGCGCGCGCATCTTCCGCAGCCCTCCGCCATGAGATAAAGCCGAAGCGCCGCGGCTGGCGCTCGAGCGTCAGATTGGCGGCGACGGTCTGGGTCGCGATCAGATTGACCTCTTGGTACACCGCCCCGATGCCGACCGCCTGCGCCGCGGCGGGACTGTCGAGTTCGATCGGCGCGCCGTCCATCAGCACCGAGCCTGAATCGCGGCTCAAGGCGCCGGTCATGATCTTGATCAGCGTCGATTTGCCGGCGCCGTTTTCGCCGAGCAGCGCATGAACCTCGCCCGGCTGAAAGGCGATGTCGACGCCGTCGAGCGCGACGACGCCGGGAAAGCTCTTCGATATGCCGATGAGTTCGACTTTGGCTGTCTGCATCGCTCAGGGCCGCCATGCGACCGCCGCCGCCGGGGAGAAGAAGGCGGCGACGGCCGCTCTGCCCGGCGCTCTCAAAAGGCGCCGGGCCATGGATGAGACAAGTCCTAGTTCAAGCCGAGAGGCTTGTCAGCCGCCCTTGCTCTTCAACACCGCCGCGGCGTCGGCGGGCGTGTGCAGATCGCTAGGGATCAGCACCCACTTCGGATAGTCGCGATTGCCCTTCAAATAGCCCTGGACGACGTCGTAGATGTATTTGCCGATGTCGGACTTCAATTCGACCGAGGCGTTGGATTCGCCCGACATCATCGCCTTGAAAATATCCGGCACGCCGTCGACCGAGACCGTCAGCACATCCTTGCCGGGCTTGACGCCGGCTTCCTTCATTGCCTGGATCGCGCCGAGCATCATATTGTCGTTATGCGCCCAGACCGCGCAGATCCCCTTGAGGCCGTCGGTCGCCTTGATGAAGCTCTCCATCACTTCCTTGCCGCCGGAGGTGGTGAAATTGCCGCTCTGCGACTTGACGATCTTGATGTTCGGGAACAAGGCGGCGACCGCCTCGAAGCCTTTCTTGCGCTCGATCGCCGGCGCGGAGCCGACAGTTCCCTGCAATTCGACGACGTTGCAATTGCCCTTGCTCGCCTGAGCGAGCCAGGCGCCGGCGAGGCGCCCTTCGAGATTGAAGTCGGCGGCGATGCGGGTCACGAAAAGCGAAGGATCGGATTCCACGGCCCGGTCCGCGATGAAGACCGGAATCTTGGCGGCTTGCGCCTCCTTCAACACCTGATCCCAACCGGTGACGACGACCGGCGCGATGATGATCGCGTCGACTTTTTGCGCGATGAAGGAGCGCACCGCCTTGAGCTGGTTCTCTTCCTTCTGCTGCGCGTCGGAGAATTGCAGCTTGATGCCGCGCTTCTCGGCCTCGGCCTTCATGTCGGCGGAAAACGCCGTGCGCCAGTCGCTCTCGGAGCCGACTTGCGAGAAGCCGATCGTCTGCGCCGAGGCCGAAGCGGAAACGCCCGCCAGCGCGACGGCGCCGACTGCGGCGGCCAACAAATGCTTCAACATGCTCATAGGCTCCTCCCTCTTCGAAGCCCGCTCGATCCGTTGTCGAGGCGGCTTCCATCGCGCTTCAGCTGCGATCTTCAATAGTCAATTAATATGATTATTCCGCGCCGCGCGTCAACTCCGCCCTCGGACGGGCGCGCTGGCGGCGCGCCCGTCGCCGAACGGGTCGGACGGGCGGGATCAGGGGGCGGGAAAGCGGTGCGAGACCAGCGCGGCCGGCCTCATTTCTTCTTCGTCTTCTTTTTC
Organism: Roseiarcus sp.; assembly: GCA_035939375.1. Classification (GTDB taxonomy): domain Bacteria; phylum Pseudomonadota; class Alphaproteobacteria; order Rhizobiales; family Beijerinckiaceae; genus Roseiarcus. Next base: position 491 of record DASZFX010000296.1, on the reverse strand, counting down.
TTCGATTTTGCTTTGCTGCTCTTCTTAGACGACGAAACGCCGCCCGCCGCGCGCCCATCGGAAACGACTTTGTCCTTGGCGAGATCGACGGTGACGGAATCTTCAACTCTGACGCTCGTCCCGTCGGCGACCGTGAAGGCGACGCTCAGAGTCTTCGTATCGGTCTCGACGGTCAGATAGCCGAACTTGACGATCGGCGCCCGTTCAAGCCGGAAATCGCCGATCGTGAAGGGAAAGTGTTTGAACGCCTGCTTGGGCGCGGTCGCCGAGAAGCCGCCCGCGCCGCAAACGACGTAAGGGATCTCCTTCTGGCCGGTGATCGTCCTGGTGAAGCGTTGGTAAAGATGGGCGTGGCCCGACAGGACCACGTCCGGCCAAAGACCGGCCGCTTTGCAGCATTTGTCGATATCCGCCTCCATCCCGGTCGAACCGCTGTGCTTGGCGTCGGCCGAGGCCGGCGGATGATGAACCGCCAGGACGATCGCGCGTTT
>DASZFX010000295.1:0-6731 GCA_035939375.1 Roseiarcus sp. | reverse complement strand
CGTTCGCAGCGCCCTTCAAATGCGACAGACGAACTTCGCCGCTGCTCCAATTCATATCGCCCGAAAGATCGGCCGATGGGCCTGAACTTGCGTCGGGCGCGACGATGCCGAAGACGGCGAGAAGCGGTGTCGTATTGGCGGCCTTCAAGGTCATCGCGCCGCCCGCAATATCGCCCCCGCCAAGCCCATGGCCATGCCAGGCGACATCGGCGCCGGCGAGCGAAGCCGTCGCCTCGCCGTCGAAGCCGCTGCTCCAATCGCCTTGGGCGCGCAGGCTGATCGAGCCGCGGCCAAGTCCCGCCACGGGCGAGGCTTGCAGGCCGAATTGACGCAGCAAGGGCGAAACCTCCGGCGCTTCGAACGAGACGCTGGCGACAAGTTTGCCGCCGGCGTCCGCGGCGCGATCGAGCTTCGCCGTCACGCGCGTCGCCCCGACTAGGCCGCGGATCGACAGCGAGTCCGGGGCAAAGACATTGTCTTTCGCGACGCCGCTCGAACGCGCGTTGACGGTCAGCCTGGCCGGCGACAGCGCGCCGGCGCGATCGACCAGCGCTTGGCCGAGGCCGCCCGGCGCGACGCGGCGCACGAGCAGCGCGAACTCGCGCAGGCGCTGCGCGTCGACATCGACACTGAGCCAGCGTTCATTGGGCTTCAGCGCGCCATTGGCGTCGATCGTCGCGCCGCCGAGATCGGCAATGGCGAGGTGATCGAGCGTCACCTCATCGCCGTTCTTGGCGAGCTTCAGCGCGAGCGAGCCGCTGTCGACGGGGCCTTCGCCGAAACGGGCGATGTGGATGGCGCCGGCTTCAAGCGCGAGAGAAAGATCAAGCGCATGAAGATAATCTCCGCCGGCGGCCAAATTCGGCAGCGCGTCGAGATCGAGCGAATCGGTCTTCAGGTCGACGAACAACCGATCGCGATCGGCGCCGATGGCGCGCGTCCAGGCGATGGCGCCTTTCAAGGTCGAGCGCGCAAGGCCGAGGGTGAGATCGCGCGCGACAAGGCTCGTCTCGGAAAGATCGACGTCGGCGGCAAGCGAAGCTGTGCGATAGGGCAAGACAGCGACGATCGCGGCGAGACGCGCGTGCAAATCGTCATCGCCTTCCGAGATCCAGTCGCGCAGCCGGTCGACATCGCCAACGCGAGCGTCCAGCGCGCCTGTGAAATGGCCGGCCGGGCCGAACTCGATATCGCCCGAGGCTGCGAGGCGACTGCGACCGGGCGCCAGCGCCTGAACGCCGATCGTGATTGGCGCGCCCGGCGTCGCAGAAGCGTCGAGCGCGGCGTCGTTCAACGTATCACCGCCAAGAATGATCCCGGGCGCATCCATCTTCAGCGCCACCGGCAACGGCGGACCATGTTCGATCCCGGCGCTCGCCAAAATGTCGACGAGGGTCCGGTAGGCGCGCTTCGGGGGCGCGAATTCCTCGCCCTTTTCGCGCAGCAGCGCATCGACATTGAGCTCCTTGGCGCTGAGCGTGACGCTGAGACGCGGCGAAGCGCCGAAATGCGCCTCGGCCGAGCCTTCCATGGTGAGCGCGCGCTCGTCCTCGCCAAGCCGCGCTTCGAGCTTCTGGAGCTTGGCGACGTCGAGATTGGCGGCAAGGTCGCCGGAGACGCGCCAAGGCGTCGACGCCGCGCCGTCCGCGCCGACCAGGACGCCGGAAAAAAGCGCGGCGCCGGAATAGCCGAAGGCTGCTGCGCCAAGATTGAGGGCGCCGTCGAATTCGGCATGCGGCGTCGAGGCGCCGAGATCGGCGGTAAATTTGATCGGCAGCGCGCCGCGCTTGGCGACCCCGGTGACGAAGCGAAAGGCGACGGCGGCTCCGCTCGGGCCAACGGCGCGTCCCTTCCCCTTGAAAGGGCCCCGCAAAGAATCGGCCTGGGCGTCGAGGTAGAGCCCATTAATGGTAATGGACGGCGAATCGCCTGCGCCGGCGACGACGATCGTCGCATCGCGTAACGCGACGGTGTCGAGCCCGACCGATTCCGGCGCGACTTTCAAATCCAGCCGCGGCGGCTGGATCGCGCCGTCGCCGCCGCGCTGGAGTTCGATTTGCGGGCGTTCGAATACAGCGTCCGTGAAGTGGATCTCACCATGCGCCAGCGGCGCGAGCGCCAGTTCGAGTCGCACTTCCTTGCACGAGAGCTTCGCGCCGCCGTCGGCGCCGCCGACGGCCAGATCGCCGAGCTTGAGATAGGGGGTCGGCAGCAACGCAGCCTTGATCGACCCGCGCACTGCGACGGGCCGCCCAAGGGCGATAGACAATTGCCGCTCGACCTCCGCGCGATGTTGCGACCAGTCAATGAAATAGGGGCCGACCAGGGCCGTCGTCAGCACGGCGATCAGCAAAACGGCCAGCAAGGTTAAAACGGCGCGCAAGCGAAATCGTCACGTCAGCGTCAGGCCCGAGCACTGGGCCGGGCGCACAATAGCCGACTTCGTGGCGTGAGGGTGGCCGAATTGAATGTGCTCGGATCGGGGCGGGAATGCGGCCCCTTCGGACATCGTTTCAGGCCGTCAAAGCGATGCTGTCGGCCTCAGCCGCGGTCAGCGGGTCGGCATTGGATGTTCGCCGCGATAGTCGTAAAAACCGCGCTGCGTTTTGCGGCCAAGCCAGCCGGCTTCGACGTATTTCACCAGCAACGGGCAAGGGCGGTATTTGGAATCCGCCAAGCCTTCGTGCAGCACCTGCATCACGGCAAGGCAGGTGTCGAGCCCGATGAAGTCGGCGAGTTGCAGCGGCCCCATCGGGTGGTTCGCGCCAAGCCGCATGGCGGTGTCGATCGCCTCGACCGTGCCGACCCCTTCATAGAGCGTGTAGACCGCTTCGTTGATCATCGGCAGCAGGATGCGATTGACGATGAAGGCGGGGAAATCCTCCGAGAGGGTCGCCGTTTTGCCGAGCCGCGTGACGAAGGCCTTGGCGGCCTCGAACGTATCGTCCTGCGTCGCAATGCCGCGGATCAATTCGACGAGTTGCATGCGCGGCACCGGATTCATGAAGTGAATGCCGATGAAACGCTCGGGCCTTGCGGTGACGGAAGCTAGGCGCGTGATCGATATCGAGGACGTGTTCGTGCTGACGATGGCGTCGCTCTTCAAATAGGGGCGCAGATTGATGAAAATCTTGCGCTTGATCTCTTCGTTCTCCGAGGCGGCCTCGATGACGAGGTCGCAGTCGGCAAGTCTCTCGAGCCCGGTGGCGATCTCGATGCGCGAGAGCGCCTCACGGCGCTTGACCTCGTCGATCTGGCCGCGGGTGACTTCGCGCGCGAGATGCCCATTGATCGTCGCCAGTCCGGCCTTGAGCCGATCGTCGGTGACGTCGTTTATCACGACATCGAGACCCGCCACGGCGCAGACTTGCGCAATGCCGTTGCCCATTTGCCCGGCGCCGATCACGCCAATTCTGTGGATCGCCATCGTCATCTCTTAAATCCGACGGCCTCGCCGCGCCTTAAGGAGGGCGATCATAAGCCTAGAAGGCGGCGCGTCCAGCCTCGTGGGCCCAAGGTCTGGGTCAGCGTCCGGCTTTGGCCAGCTCCTGCGCAAGTTCTGGCAAGGCGGTGAAGAGATCGGCGACAAGGCCATAGTCGGCGACCTGAAAGATCGGCGCTTCTTCGTCCTTGTTGATCGCGACGATGACTTTTGAATCCTTCATGCCGGCGAGATGCTGGATTGCCCCCGAAATGCCGACGGCGATGTAAAGGTCGGGCGCCACCACCTTGCCGGTCTGACCGACCTGCCAGTCGTTCGGCGCGTAACCGGCGTCGACCGCGGCGCGCGAGGCGCCCATGGCCGCGCCGAGCTTGTCGGCGACCGGCTCGATATATTTCTTGAAGTTCTCGGCGTTCTGCATCGCGCGCCCGCCCGAGATGATGATTTTCGCCGAAGTCAGCTCCGGACGGTCGGACCTCGCGAGCTCCTCTCCCTTGAAGAGGGAAAGCCCAGGATCGGCGGCGGCGCTGATCGGCTCGATCGGGGACGGGCCGCCGACGCCCGTCGCCTGGAACGACGCCGTGCGCACGGTGATCACTCTTTTCGCCTCTGCGCTTTGCACCGTCTGGATCGCATTGCCGGCGTAGATCGGCCGCTCGAACGTATCGGGCGCGATCACCTTGATGATGTCGGATACCTGCATCACGTCGAGCAAAGCGGCGACGCGCGGCATCACGTTTTTCGTATAGGCCGTGGAGCCCGCAACGATCGCCGAATAATCGCCGGCAAGAGCGACGATCAGCGCGGCGAGCGGCTCGGCGAGCCCGTGCTCGTAAAGCGGATCGTCGGCGACGCGCACGCGGGCGACGCCGGCGAGCTTCGATGCGGCCTCGGCGGCCGCGGCGGCGTTTCGCGCCGCGATCAGAATGTCGACCGGCTCGCCCAATTGGGCCGCGGCGGTCAACGCCTTGGCCGTGATGTCGGCGAGGTGACCGTTGGCGACTTCCGCCACGAGCAGGGTCGCCATGTCAGATCACTCCCGCTTCATCTTTAAGTTTGGCGACGAGCTCCGCCACCGTCTTGACCTTCAAGCCCGCCTTGCGTCCGCTTGGCTCGACAGTCTTCAACACTTTGAGGCGTGGCGTCACATCGACGCCGAAATCCGCCGGGGTCTTTTCGTCGATCGGCTTCTTTTTCGCTTTCATGATGTTGGGCAGCGAAGCGTAGCGCGGCTCGTTGAGGCGCAGATCCGTGGTGACGATCGCCGGCAATTTGAGCTCGACCGTTTGCAAGCCGCCGTCGACCTCCCGGGTGACGTCGACCACGCCGTCGCCGATGACGACTTTGGAGGCGAAGGAGCCCTGGCCCCAGCCGGTCAGGGCGGCGAGCATCTGGCCGGTCTGATTGCAATCGTCGTCGATAGCCTGCTTGCCGAGAATGACGAGACCGGGCTCGACCGCGGCGATGACGCCCTTGAGCAATTTCGCCACGGCCAGCGGCTCGACTATCGCATCGGTCTTGATGAGAACGCCGCGATCGGCGCCCATGGCGAGGGCGGTCCGCAATGTCTCTGCGGCTTGCGCCGGGCCGATCGAGACGACCACGACTTCGCTCGCCTTGCCCGCCTCCCTCTGGCGCAAAGCCTCTTCGACGGCGATTTCGTCGAAGGGGTTCATCGACATCTTGACGTTGGCGAGTTCGACGCCGGTCCCGTCCGACTTCACCCTGATCTTGATGTTGTAGTCGACGACACGCTTGACGGGCACGAGTATCTTCATCGCCTGGCGCTCTCCTTCTCGCCGCTTTGGAAGAGGGCGATCCCGCCGCTTCCGGGCATCGAGAAATGCGTTGAGACCCGGTCCGGGCGCGGCGCCTTGACCCCTAGCGACGCTGACGCGCTTTTTTAAGCGCACGTCGCTTGCCGGCGCCGGACCGGCGGCAACCCCTAATGGCCGCTACGGGACGAGTCAACGCGGTCGATCGGCATCCGCCGTCAGGAATATTGCGCCATTCGCCGTCCTTCGGGCGGGATCCGTCGCCGGCGCCTCTCGAATGTCGCGATTGACTTGCAAGGAGACGAAAACCGATTGTCGTTAAGACGCCTTCGCCGACCGCGCGGCGGGGCGCCTTGCCGCCGCCTCGGCGCGGCCTCTGGAGTGGCGGGAATGGACGAGCGCAACCATTGTCAACGGCGGGAGGGCGGCGCAATGACGCGCCGCGCGTTTTCAGGCCGCACGGCCGCGCTCGCCGGCGCGAGCGCCCTTGTCCCGACCTTCCTTTGCGGGGTCGAGGCGCAGGCCGACGCGATCAAGAAGGGCGGGGCGCTGCGCCTCAGTCTTGCCGGCGGAGGCCCATCGGACAGCATCGATCCGATGAGCTACTCCGATTCCGTCATGATCGTCGCCGGACGCGGCCTCTTCAACGCGCTGGTCGAATTGACCGCCGAAGGCGGGCTCAAACCGGAATTGGCGACGAGCTGGGAGGCCAAGGACGGCGCCCGGACCTGGATCGTCAACCTGCGCAAAGGCGTCAAATTCTCGAACGGTCAGGAATTCACCGCCGACGATGCGATCTATTCGTTGAACCGGCATCGAAGCGGCAAATCCTTGGCGACCCGCGACTTGAGGCCGGTTTTCGAGATTAGGAAGATCGACAAATTTCAATTCCAGGTCAGTCTCGAATCCGCCGACGCCGACTTTCCTTACGTATTTGCCGATCCCCGCCTGATGATGACGCCGGACGGCTTCAAGGACTGGTCGAAGCCGGTCGGGACGGGAGGGTTCGTACTCGAAAAGTTCGAACCGGGCGTGCGCGTCCTGCTCAAGAAAGCGCCGGAATATTGGCGCGCGAGCGAAGGGCGCGGCAACCTCGACGCCGCCGAGATTACCGTCGTCGGCGAGAATTCGGAACGCGTCAACGCGTTGGTCGCCGGTCAGGCCGACGTCATCAATCGCGTCGATCCCAAGACCGTCGCCTTGCTGCAAAAGACGCCGAAGCTGGAGGCGGTGCTCGCCCAGAGCGGCTGGCACCCGGTCATGGCGATGGAGATCGACAAGCCTCCTTACGATAATCCCGATATCCGTATCGCCCTGAAATATGCGACGGATCGGCAGCAACTTCTGAAGACGATGTTCGCCGGCTACGGCGTGCTGGGCAATGATCATCCGATCCCGCCGAACGATCCCTATTTCAACAAGGATCTCGTCCAGCGCAAATACGATCCCGACAAGGCGGCCTACCATCTCAAGCGGGCGGGCGTCGCCGACCCGCAGATCATGTTGCAGGCGTC
>DASZFX010000294.1:0-1673 GCA_035939375.1 Roseiarcus sp. | reverse complement strand
CCGAAGTCGGGATTGCGCGCGAGAACGAAGGTCGCGCCGGCCCAGAAGACGGCGGCGAGGGCGTGAAGGGAAAAGGCCATGATCACCAAAATCGACATCCGCCTAACTCCGATGGATTGACGTTTTGGATATACATTATGTATAGCTAAAGTGTCGAGAGCATGTCGCCCCGCCGTTACGCCAGCCCAGCGCGCGACGCGGCCGCTGAGGAGACGAGGTTGCGCCTCGTCGCGGCGGCGACGCGGCTTTTGCGAAAGAGCGCCAGCGACGGCGTTTCGCTGGATGCGGTCGCCAAGGCCGCCGGCGTCACGCGACTGACGGTCTACAATCAATTCGGCTCGCGCCGGGGCCTTCTCGAGGCGGTGTTCGACGAGCGCGCGCGCGAGGGCGGCCTGTTCCGTCTCGCCGACGCGGTCAACCTCGCCGATCCGCGCGCCGGACTCGATCGGGTCATCGAGATTTTTTGCGACTTTTGGAGCTTCGATCCTTCGGTTGGCCGTCTGCACCTCGTAGCCGACGCCGAATTCAAGGACGCGGTGGCCGAGCGCAACGAACGACGGCGAAAGGTGATCGCAACGCTGGTCCGGCGGATGGAGGGATGCGCGGAGGACGGCGCGGCGCTGGATCTCGTCGATACGCTCTTTGCGCTGACGAGCTATCCGATGTTCGGCATGCTCCTGGTCAATGGCCGGAGCGCGGCGGATGTGCGGGCCCTGATCAAGGCGATTTGCGATTCGGCGATCGCCTGCGCCATGGGCGCGGGCAACGCCCAAATGCAATGATCGGAACGCGACGACCCGCAACTGACGCGGGCCGCGACGACGCCGCGGTCTTCGCATCAAGCAATCACAAGCTTTGCCGCGCCATTCGGCCGCAGCGCTTCGATCGCGTCCCTCGCCCCTTGCGCCAGCGGCGTCGGCGGTGCGTCGAGCGCGAACCAGGCGATCGCGGCGATCTTGTCGGGCTCGCAATTGACCGGCTCGCCCTTTTCGATCGTCGCGCGGAAGATCGGCGAGACCCAATGCTGGCCGTCGATCCCGATCATTTGCGTTACGCAAAGCAACGGACCCAGCGCGATCGCGACGCCGACCTCTTCGCGTGTCTCGCGCCGGATCGCCGCTTCGAGGCTTTCGAGAAAATCGACCTTGCCGCCCGGCAGATTCCAATGGCCCGCCTCGGGCGCACTGCGGCGCTCGACGAGCAGGATCAGGCCGTCGCGGAGGATCGCCGCGCCGCAGCCAACGCCCGGTCTTTGGCTCAAGCGGCGATCGCCGCCAGGATGCGGGCCCAGGAGCGCGCGCCTTTATGAAAGGACGAGCGCTCGTATTTCTCGTTCGGCGAATGAACCTTGTCGTCGTCGAGGGCGAAGCCGACGAGCAGCGCGTCCATATTCAACTCGCGCTTGAAGGCGCCGACGATCGGGATTGAGCCGCCCGAGCCGACGAGCAGCGCCGGCTTGCCCCATTCGCCCTCCAGCGCGCGGCGGGCGCGTCGTAGCGCCTCGCTCTTGGTCGCAACGACGATCGCCGGGCTCGACGAATGGCCGATGAACTCCGCATTCACGTCGTCCGGCAGCCGCGCCTTGATGAAACTGCGGAAGCTCTGCGAAATCTTGTCGGGGCTTTGGCGTCCGACCAGACGGAAGGAGACTTTCGCCCTGGCCTCAGCCGGCA
>DASZFX010000293.1:0-6412 GCA_035939375.1 Roseiarcus sp. | reverse complement strand
GCTTCGGCGAGCGATTGACAGGGCGCGTAATTTTCTCGGTCCGTCCACAAAGCCTCGTCGCGGTCGAGCGGCGCCATGGTCAGATCGAGGACCGCCGCCGAGCGCGCCGGCGCATTGAAAGCGGCATATTCGGCGGCGTTGAGCGGCCAGGGCGTTGCCGGCGATTCCGCATAGAACAGCAGACGATGAAAGGCCATTTCCGCGACCGCGGTCTGCGGCCGCTCGGCGCCGTAGAAGACCCCCAGCGTCCGGCCGGCGCGGCGAAAGCGCGAGCCGCGCGGATAGGGCGCGCCATAGCGGAACGGCGCGGCCATGAGGTAGTGCAGGCCTCTGGCTTCCTCGGGAAGCTTTGGCTTCGTCGCCTCGAGCAGGCTTTCCAGCAAGGCCTGTTCGGCCAGAGTGTCGGTCAGCTTGAGCGTCGAGACCTTGTGCTGGGCTTCCACGAGCCGCCAGCAATCGCCCTCGTAGGATCGCAATTCAGACGAGAGCGCGGCGGGCGTCCAGATAGGCAAGGACATCGATCAGGCCCGGCAAATGGATCATCAGGTCGAGCGGTTTGGCGCCGAGCGCAATATTGTCTGATCTGATCCATTTTGCGGCCGTCGCGGCGTCGCCGCCCACGATCGCGTCAAGCGAGCGGAACAGGCGAATGAACAGCAACGCCAGTTCGAACGGCTTGCCGTCGGGATCGAGGCGGAAGGCGTCGCGCGCCGCCCGCGACACCGAAGCCTCCGAGAGGCCGATGATTTGAGCCAGGACCCGATTGGGTATTTCGAGCTGCGCCGCAGCGCGCAAGGCGCTTTTGGCGACGAGAGAGGCTCGTTCGTCATTGACGCTTTGCGGGACCTGGCGGCGCGGCGCGGCCATTGGCTTTCCTTCTATGGAAATATTATAGCAAAATAATTTCCTGTGACAAGCGATTCCCAAGAATTCTTATCGCGCCGGAGCCACATCGGTCCGTCGCCGTCAAGCGCCTTCGGCGCTCGGTAGTGTCTCAGTTTGAAATTGTCCGCGGCGGATCATGTGCCTGAAGCGAGGCTGGCGGCTTCTCCCGTATATAAGTCACTTCGTGGACGACCTCGCGCCCGTCGAACGGGTTCTTCGCGGGGGCCGAGGTATAGGTTAGCGTGTGTTCATCGACCGTACAGAACCGCACCTGCTCCGTGCCGCTCCACGCTTCGTTCCAACTCATGTCGACATGATGGACGACCCGATCTGACTCGACCGTATAGCTGCCCGAATAGGCGAACATCGTGTCGAACAACGCGATCTTCTCTTCGTCTGATGGCGGCAACCGCTCGGGCCGTTTGCGATTGTTCTTCAGTACAAGGAACGTGACGCGCTCAGGAGTATAGACGACGGCGCCCTGAGGATTCCGACCCAGTGCGTCCTGCCGCTCCCCAGTCGCGACGTCTTTCGCAATCCAAGACGTCATCTTCCAGCTTCCAAGAATGAGGTCGCGGCTGAGCGGTTTAGCCGGCGTATCTTGAGCCATTGCATATCTCCATTGTTCCTCGGCAGCTCGCTGTTTATACGGTCCACGCTTGCCCGGTTTCGTCAACCTGGCCTCGATCATCTCGACCACGTCATCCATGCTCCAGAGCCGATCCGTTAGCGGACATGGCCGGAATCACCTGCCGCGACTTGTGGATGCAGCAGAAGCTGTACCAGACCACATAAAGCGCGACCATGTGCGCATGGTATGGCAGCGACACATCAGACGCCGGTCCGACGTGGCTTTTGGCTGTCATGGTCTTTGCTGCGCAAAGACGGCCTCTGGCCGGCTTTCGTCAGCAAGGATTATGATAACCCAAGGCCTGAGCCGCGCGCAGGGGTCAAGGCGCGCGGAGCGCCCCGCGAAGCGGGCTTGGCCTTGACGCCGAGCACGGCTCAGGCAGCCCAACCCGGAAAGCGGGCCGCCGGGCGCATCCTAAGAAGGATCAGCCAGCGTCCGCGCAGAGACGCCCGCTCACGCCGCCTTGGCGCTCGCCCGTTCGCCGAAGCGGCCGTAGAACGTCTCGCCGTTCTCAGCCATTTCGAGCAGCAGCGCGTTGGGCGTGAAGCGATCGCCGTATTTGGCGGCGAGCGCTTCAGCGAGCGCGACGAATTTCTTCGTACCCATCCCGTCTATGAAGGACAAAGTGCCGCCGGTATAGGGCGCAAAGCCGAAGCCGATGATCGAGCCGACGTCGGCTTCGCGCGGATCGGTGACGACCTTCTCCTCGATGCAGCGCGAGGCTTCGAGCGCCTGGGCGACCAGGAAGCGGTCCTTCAATTCCTGCACGCTGATCGCATCGGGATCGAGCGCCTTGCCGGCGATTTTCGCGAGGCCCGGCCACAGGCTCTTTTGTCCCTTCTCGGGATAATCGTAGAAGCCCTTGCCGTTCTTGCGGCCGAGACGCTTCTCGGTGACGACCATCGCGTCGAGCAGCTTCTCCTGGCCGGGATCGACGGCGTTGGCGCCGAGGTCCTTCTTGGTCGCCTGGAGAATACGCCAGCCGAGATCGATGGCGGTCTCGTCATTGAGCGACAGCGGGCCGACAGGCATGCCGGCCATTTTCGCGGTATTTTCGATCATCGCCGGCGGCACGCCCTCCATCAGCATGCGGTGGCCTTCGCCGATATAGGCGCCGACGCAGCGATTGGCGTAGAAGCCCCGGCAATCGTTGACGACGATCGGCGTCTTCTTGATTGCGCGTACGAAATCCATCGCCGTCGCCAGCGCCTTGGCGCCGGTCTTGGCGCCCATGATGATCTCGACCAGCATCATGCGATCGACCGGCGAGAAGAAATGCACGCCGATGAAATTTTCGGGCTTCGCCGCGGTCTCCGCGAGCGACGTGATCGGCAGGGTCGAGGTGTTAGTGCCGAAGACGACGTCGGGGCCGACAGCGACTTGCGCCTTCCTGGTCGCCTCAGCCTTCACCGCGCGGTCCTCGAACACCGCTTCGACGACGAGATCGCATCCTCTGAGATCGGCGTAATCGGCGCTTGGGCGAATGCGCGCCAGCAAGGCGTCGCGGTCGGCGCTCTTGGCGCGGCCCTTGGCGATCTGGCTCGAGATCAGCTTCTGAGAATGATCCTTGCCCTTCTCGGCCGCCTCCATCGTCTGGTCGATCAACACCACGTCGAGACCGGCGCCGGCGCTGACATAGGCGATGCCAGCGCCCATGAAGCCTGCGCCGATGACGCCGACCTTCCTGAGATTGGTCGGAGGGACCTCGGCCGGACGGCGCGCACCCTTGTTGAGCTCGCCCATCGACAGGAACAGCGAACGGATCATCGCCGCCGCCTCCTTGGAGAGCAGGATTTTCGCGAAATACCTGGCCTCCACCGCAAGGCCGAGATCGATCGGCAATTGCAGTCCTTCATAGACGCAATGGAGGATCGCCTTGGCGGCGGGATAATTGTCGTAGGTTTCGCGCCGATAAATGGCGTTGGCCGAGGGCCAGACCATCATGCCGGCGGGCGAGAAGACCCGGCCGGACGGCGGCTTGAATCTTGGATCGTCCCACGGCGCCTTGGCGTGGGGATTGGCCTTCGCCCAGGCCTTGGCGCGCTCGACGATCTCGCCGAGCGGCGCGACTTCATGGACGAGGCCCATCGCCTTGGCGGCGGCGGGTTTGATTTGATCGCCCTTGAACAGCATCTGCAGCGCGTCCTGCGTCTGCATCAGGCGAGGGACGCGCTGCGTGCCGCCGCCGCCCGGAAAGAGCCCGACCTTGATCTCGGGCAGACCGACGCGGGCCTTTTCGCTGTCCGCGACGATCCGGTAGTGACAGGCGAGGGTCAGTTCGAAACCGCCGCCGAGGCAGACGCCATTGATCGCGGCGACGGCGGGTTTGCCGCAGGTCTCGAGCCGTCGCAATATCCGCGGATATTCGGCGATTCCCTTGACGACGGCGCGCATCGCCGCCTCTTCGCCCTCGGCCTTGGCGAGACGCCTGTACTCACGGCCTGACGTCTCCAGCATGGTGAGGTCCGCGCCGGCGGCGAAGGAATCCTTGCCGGAGGTGAAGACCGCGCCCTTGATCGCCGGATCGCCGGCGATCTTGTCGACGATCTTGTCGAGATCGGCGATCACTTCGTTGTTGATGACATTCATCGAGCGGCCGGGCATGTCCCAAGAGACAAGCGCGACGCCGTCGGCGTCCGTCTCGAAGCGGAAATTCTTCAGGTCCATCTCTCTCTCCCGCTGCTCAGACGCGTTCAATGATCGTGGCGGTGCCCATGCCGGCGCCGATGCACAACGTCACCAGCGCGGTCGCCTTGCCGGTGCGCTCCAGTTCGTCGAGCACCGTGCCGAGGATCATCGCGCCGGTGGCGCCGAGCGGATGGCCCATGGCGATGGCCCCGCCGTTGACGTTGAGCTTGTCGGCGCTGATGTCGAGCGCTTGCGCAAAGCGCAGCACGACCGAGGCGAAGGCCTCGTTCAATTCGTAGAGATCGATGTCGTTGACGTTCATGCCGGCGCGTTTCAGCGCCTTCCGGGTCACGTCGATCGGTCCGGTCAGCATGATCGCCGGCTCGGTGCCGATATTGGCGAAGGCGCGAATTTTTGCCCGCGGCTTCAACGAAGCCGCCTTGCCCGCCTCGGCCGAGCCGATGAGGACCGCCGCAGCGCCGTCGACAATGCCCGACGAATTGCCGGCGTGATGGACGTGATTGATGCGCTCGACCTCGGGATGGGCCTGGATCGCCACCGCGTCGAAACCGCCCTGTTCGCCCATCATGACGAAGGAGGGCTTCAGGCTGGCGAGCGACTGCATGTCGGTCGTCGGACGCATGTGTTCGTCGCGCTCCAGCAACGGCAGGCCGACGGGATCGCGCACCGGCGTGATCGATTTCTTGAACCGGCCCTCGCTCCAGGCTTCAGCGGCGCGCTTTTGCGACTGCACCGCATAGGCGTCCACGTCGTCGCGCGAGAAGCCGTATTTCGTCGCGATCAGATCGGCCGATATGCCCTGCGGCAGGAAATAGGTCGGAATGGCCAGGGCCGGATCCATCGGCCAGGCGCCGCCGGATGCGCCGATGCCGACGCGGCTCATCGATTCGACGCCGCCGCCGATCGTCATGTCGTGCTGACCGGCCATGACTTGCGCGGCGGCGAAATTGATCGAATCGAGACCGGAAGCGCAAAAGCGGTTGATCTGCACGCCCGGCACATGATCGCCAAGGCCCGCGGCGAGCGCGCCCGCGCGAGCAATGTCCCCGCCCGCTTCGCCGACCGGATCGACACAGCCCATCACCACGTCGTCGACGAGCGTGGTGTCGAGATTGTTGCGATCCTTGATCGCCTTCAATGCGGTCGCGGCAAGATGCAAAGTCGTCGCGGTATGAAGCGACCCGTCCGGCTTGCCGCGGCCGCGGGGCGTTCGCACGTGATCATAGATAAAGGCGTCGGTCATCGTTTTGGCCTCCTCGGCGGATCGGTTACGTCTCGTGATCGGGATGTTGGCGCGCATCGACGCCAGCGGCGTCGAGCGTCAGCCAATCGCTGGTTTTCTTTGTCGGCAGGGCGAGCGCCGCCTCGAGCCAGGGCAGCCTGGATTCGGCGCCCAGCGCGCGTTTCGGCGCGACGCTCGCCGGATCGTCGAGACTCCCGATGGTCACTGATATCCGGTCATGGGTCAGGCTCCGATACGTCAAAGGCGTGCCGCATTCGCCGCAAAAGCCGCGTTCGGCGATGGCGGAGCTCACGAATATCTTCGGCGCGCCGCGGGTCCAGGTCAGGCCGCTCAAGGGCACGCCGGCGAATGTCATGAAGGGAGCGCCGCCCGCTTTTTGGCACATGCGGCAATGACAAATATTGGCGCCGCTCGGCGCCAAGGTGAGCTGGTAACGCACCGCGCCGCATTGGCAGCCGCCGCGCAAATCCGCTTTTTGCATTTCCTCCGCCATGCGCTTCGTCCCTGGCGCTTGTTGCGCCCTTTCGAAAAATCCCAGCGCCTTAGAAGGCGGCGGCGGGCATCGCCATGATCGTCGCCGCGCTGGCGGAAAGCCGCGCCAGATGAGCGCCCGCCTCCGGCAGCATACGCTCGTTGAAGAACTTGGCGAGGGTGAGCTTGGCCTCGAGATCGGCGTTGGAACTGCCGGCCGCCTTGCGCGCCAGCACCGCCTTGACGATGCGCGCCCACATATAGGAGAGCGCCATCAGGCCGAAGAGATGCATATAGTCGTTCGAGGCCGCGCCCGCGTTGTCGGGCGCAGCGAGCGCGTTCTGCATCAGCCACATCGTCCCTTGCTGCAATTGCCCGATGGCGGCCTTCAGCGGGCCGAGATAGGGCGCGAGCGCCGCATCGTCCTTGTTCTCAGCGATGAAGCCCGAGACTTCGCCGAAGAAGGCTGTGATGGCGCGCCCGCCGTCCTTGGGCAATTTGCGCGCGACGAGATCGAGCGCCTGGATGCCGTT
>DASZFX010000292.1:0-9627 GCA_035939375.1 Roseiarcus sp. | reverse complement strand
TCCCTTGGCCGTTGTTTTGGCGTTTCTGCCGCTCGTACGAAGGGCGGCCAATGGCAGGATCTTGAATATTTCTTCGATCATGGGGCTACGAGGCTCGAAGGGATCGCTCGCTTACTCCACCGCCAAGGGCGACATAAAACTGGGAGGCTGGCCGCTCGACAGCGAAGGCTTTGTGCAGATTCCGAATCAACCTGGACTCGGCGTGGAGCTCGACCGCGACGGGCTGGAAAGATACACTCGCAACGCGCGCGAGCTTCTCGAAGTGTGATCGGCGATCAATCGCGGCAGAAAGCAGCGTCACAGCCTTTGGGCTGCCTATTGCACAGCGCACGCCTCCCGAGTCGCGCGCGGAAGCGGCCTTCGCCGACCGTTTGCCCGCGAAGCAAGTCCCGCGGCGTCGGATGGGGACGAGACGCAGAGCCCGCCAGGGCGCTGGCGTTATCGCCCTCCCGGAGGCGAAGAAACAAGGGTCACAATATGCCTCGCCTTCCCGATATTGACGTCGCTAATCTCGATGAGCATCAAAAGCGCGTCCACGACGCGATTGCAAATGGGCCGCGGGGGAAGGTCGAAGGACCTCTGCGCGTCTGGCTGAACAGTCCCGGCTTGGCCGAACGCGCGCAGGCGCTTGGCGCTTTTTGCCGCTTCGGTTCGTCGCTGCCGCCGCGACTCTCCGAACTCGCTATCCTCGTCACCGGGGCCTATTGGCGAGCGGGATTCGAATGGTTTGCGCATGCGCCGATCGCGCTCGAAGCCGGCCTCGATCCCTCTACGGTCGAGGCGATTCGCACGGACGCGGACCCGGCCCTGACCAAGGCCGACGAAAGAGCCGTCTACGCGTTTTCCCGCGAATTGCTGAAGGAGCGTCGCGTGTCACAGGCGACATATGAATTGGCCGAGCGCGTTCTGGGCCGAACCAGCCTGGTCGATCTCGTGGGAATCCTCGGCTACTACGGCCTCATCTCGATGACGATCAACGCTTTCGAGGTGCCGATTCCCGAAACGGCAAAAGACCCATTTGAGGGTCTTAGTCCCTCGTGACCGGTTGATTGAAGATGCTTTGGGGTAAGCCAAGATGGCCGTCCGACGGCAGCCGAGCCGGGAAAGTAAGCTGCGCCGCGTGACGATCGGCTGGCGCGGGACGAGCCTGTGAGGTGCGCATTTGGGCAAAGAGATCATCGAGGTTCCGGTTCTCTCCGAGGCGGTTCGCCGGCTCGGCCTGCCGTTTTCGCTGGTGACGAGAGCCAATGGCTTCGTCTTCGTCTCCGGCACGCCGCCGCTCGACATCGTCACCGGCAAGTTCGTCGCCGGCGACATCGAGGCGCAGGCCGAAGCCAGTTTGATCGCGTTGGAGCATTGCCTCAAGGCCGCCGGCTCGTCGCTCGAGCGCGTGCTGATGACGCGGATCTATGCGAGCAACGCCGGCCGCTATGAGGAGATCAACCGGGTCTACGCCCGTTTCTTCGCGGTTGATCCGCCGGCGCGAACTTTCGTTCCCGTCGCGTCGTGGCCGATGGCTTTCGATATCGAGATTGATTGCACGGCCTTGGCGTGAGCGCCAGATTCGGTTCCAGCCGTCGCGCGCTTGACGGGGCCGCGCCCGGCTGAGCACAATGCTTGACCCTCGGAGTTCGCCCATGCGTCTTCTCGCGCGAGGTCTGTTGATCCTCGCTTTCGGCTTCACCGTCGCCGGCTGTTCGAAGTGCGGCGATTGGTACTGGGGGCCGACACAGCATAGTTGCCACGACGAAAGCGACGTGAAGTAAGGGCGGCATTCGCCAAGGCTGGCCGCCTTGGCCGCCTGTCTCCTAAGGCGTCATTGCGAGCAAAGCGAAGCAAATCCATAGGCGCCGCGGCTTCGTCGCCGCAGCCGGTCTTCGGCCGTGCGTCTACGAATGATGGGCGCGCAAAAAGCGCGCCCCGCGGCTCTTCGCATAGAACGGCTCGCTCTACGACTTCCCGCGATTCTGCCTGTTCTCGATCAGATCCGTGACGACCGTTGGGTCGGCGAGTGTCGAAGTGTCGCCGAGCGCCGAAAACTCATTCTCGGCTATCTTGCGCAGGATGCGGCGCATGATCTTGCCGGAGCGCGTCTTCGGCAGTCCAGGCGCGAATTGGATGAGGTCGGGCGAGGCGATCGGGCCAATCTCCTTGCGCACCCAGGCCACGAGCTCCTTGCGAAGCGGCTCGTTCGGCTCGATTCCGGCCATGAGCGTCACATAGGCGTAGATTCCCTGGCCCTTGATGTCATGGGGATAGCCGACCACCGCGGCCTCCGAGACTTTTTCGTGGGCGACGAGCGCGCTTTCGACTTCGGCCGTGCCCATGCGGTGGCCGGAGACGTTGATGACATCATCGACGCGGCCGGTAATCCAGTAATAGCCGTCCTCGTCGCGCCGGCAGCCGTCGCCGGTGAAATATTTACCCGGATAGGCGGAGAAATAGGTCTGCACGAAACGATCGTGATCGCCGAATACCGTGCGCATCTGACCGGGCCAGGAATCGGCGAGGACGAGATTGCCTTCGCAAGCGCCTTCGAGAACCCTGCCGTTCGCATCGACGATCTCGGGCCTGATCCCGAAGAAGGGCCGGGTCGCCGAGCCGGGCTTGAGCGCGGTCGCGCCGGGCAGCGGCGTAATGAGAATGCCGCCAGTCTCGGTCTGCCACCAGGTGTCGACGATCGGACATCGGCGATCGCCGACGACGCGATGGTACCATTCCCAGGCTTCCGGATTAATCGGCTCGCCGACCGAGCCGAGCAGGCGCAGCGAAGCGCGGCTCGTCTTCTTCACCGGCTCGTCGCCTGCTCCCATCAAAGCGCGCAGCGCTGTCGGCGCAGTGTAGAATATATTGACCTTGTGCTTGTCGACCACCTCCCAGAAGCGCGACACGGTCGGAAAATTGGGCACGCCTTCGAACATCAGCGTCGTCGCGCCATTGGCGAGCGGGCCATAGAGGATGTAGGTGTGGCCGGTCACCCAACCGACGTCGGCGGTGCACCAGTAGACGTCGCCGTCGTGATAGTCGAAGACATATTGATGGGTCATCGCGGCGAAGACGAGATAGCCGGCGATCGTGTGCAGCACGCCCTTGGGCGCGCCGGTCGAACCCGACGTATAGAGGATGAACAAAGGGTCCTCCGCGCCCATCGGCTCGGCCGGGCAATTGGGCGAGGCTTTGGCCATCGCCTCGTCGAGCCAGACGTCGCGCGACGGAGTCCAGGCGATAGGCCCGCCGGTGCGCTTGACGACGAGCACGGTTTTGACCCCGCCCGCCTTGTCGGCGGCGGCGTCGACATTGGCCTTCAGCGGCGCTTTTCGCCCGCCGCGTAAGCCCTCGTCGGCGGTGATGACGACAGAAGATTGCGCGCCGGAGATGCGGCCGGCAAGCGAATCGGGCGAGAAACCGCCGAACACCACCGAATGGATGGCGCCGATCCGCGCGCAAGCGAGCATCGCAAATGCGGCCTCGGGGATCATCGGCATGTAGATGGTGACGCGATCGCCCTTCTTGACGCCGTAGCTCTTGAGCACATTGGCGAGACGGCAAACAGAATCGTGCAACTGGCGATAGGTGACGCGCTTTGAGTCTTTCGGATCGTCTCCCTCCCAAAGGATCGCAGTCTGATCGCCGCGCCTGGCGAGATGGCGATCGATGCAATTGACCGCGACATTGGTCTCGCCGTCTTCGTACCATTTGATCGATACGTCGCCGGGGCCGAATGAGACGTTCTTGACCTTGGTGAATGGCTTGGTCCAGTCGATGCGTTTGGCCTCTTCGGCCCAGAATCCGTCCGGGTCCTTGATGGAGCGCGCGTAGAGCGCCTTGTATTTGGCGTCGTCGATATAGGCGCAGCTCGCCCATTCCTTGGGGACTTCATAGACCTTGGCGGACATTCTCTTCCTCCCTCGCGGGCTTGGCCTATGGGGCGAAGCGCCGTCGCGATCCGTTGCTTGTTGCCGCCATTATGCGTCACGGCGTCGAGAAAGGACAAGCGCCGCGCGCTCGTCCTTTCGTCGCGGCTGGGGAGCGCGACGTCGCCGGAGGCAGTTGACATGACCCGCGGTCATTTTTATAAATGACCCTTGGTCAGTTATAAAAGGGCGCCCCGAAAACGCCGCGCCGTCACCGATGCGCTGAAGGACGCGCGCCGCGACGCAATTCTCGCCGCGGCGATGGCGCTCTTTTGCAAGGAGCCTTTCGAAAGCATCGCAATGAGCCAAGTCGCCGCCGCTTCAGGGCTCGCCAAGGGCACGCTTTATCTTTACTTCCGCGCCAAGGAGGAGATTTTTCTCGCGCTGCTGATGCGAGAATATTCGTCTTGGATGACGGCGTTCGGCGAAACGCTGCAGCGCTGCGCTTCGCCCGAGGCGGCGCTCGACTGGATCGCCGCTTCGCTCGGCGCGCGCAGCGAATTCGTTCATCTCATCGGATTGTTGCACGCCGTGCTTGAGCGCAATCTGCCGGTCGCGACCGCGCGCGACTTCAAGCTTCGCGCGGAGGTCGGGGTCAGCGCAATTGCGCCGGATCTTGCCCGCGCGCTCCGCCTCGACAGCGATAAGGACGCGCGACGCTTTCTGCATTGGCTGCAGGCGGGCATCGTCGGTATCCATCAATTGGCCTCTCCCGCGCCGGCGGTTCGCGCCGCCATGGCCGAAGAACCGCGCCTGGCGGGGATGGCGGTCGACTTTCAACGGGAGTTGCGCGCCATGCTCGGCGCGCTGCTCATTGGACTGCGTCAAAAGGAGCGATTCTAAATGACCGACAATACGACGAAGACGATCGTCGTCACCGGCGCCAGCAGCGGCATCGGCAAGGCGACCGCGCGGCTTTTCGCCGACAAGGGCTGGAACGTCATTGCGACGATGCGCAATCCGGCGGCCGAGACAGACCTCAAGGAGAGCGCAAAACTCAAGCTCCTGGCGCTCGACGTTGAGGACCGGGCGAGCGTGCGGGCCGCCGTCGCCGCCGCCATCGCCGCCTTCGGCAAGGTCGACGTCTGGCTCAACAACGCCGGCTACGGCGCCTTCGGTCCGATCGAAGCCGGTTCGAGGGCGCAGATCCAACGCCAATTCGACGTCAATGTCTTCGGGCTCATCGAATGCGTCCAGGCGATCGCGCCGTATTTTCGCGCCAACAGGGCCGGCGTCATCATCAACGTTTCGTCGATCGGCGGCTTGATGACCGTGCCGGGCTACGGCGTCTACAATTCCTCGAAATTCGCCGTCGAAGGCCTCTCGGAAGGGCTCTGGTACGAGCTTGGAGCTTTCGGGATCAAGGTCAAGCTCATCGAGCCGGGCGCGATCAAGACGGATTTCGGGGGCCGCTCGATGGATGCATGGGACATTTCTAATCTTCCGGACTATACGGGCTTCATGGACAAGGTGAAGGCGACGCGCGCGCGGTTCACCAAGAACTCGAGCACGCCCGAACTCGTCGCGGCCGTTATTTTTGAAGCGGCGAACGATCCGAGCGATCGATTGAGCTACCTCGCCGGGCCGGACGCCCGACGCCTCTGGCCGGTGCGCCGCTGGTTCGGTCGACCCGTTCAGATGAAAATCGTTCGGCGCTTTTTTAAGCTGTGACGGGCGGCGCCCTTTGCCCTCGTCAACGCGCCGTCATTTGCGAGAACCCGAGCGCAGCGTGGGGACGAAGCATTCCATCGTCGCAGCGTCGCATGGATTGCTTCGCTTCGCTCGCAATGACGGAGCGCCTATAGCCCGCCCATCGCGCAGACGATTTTCCACTCGCCATCCGTCACGGGCTGCACCGAGAGCCGAGACAGCTTGACCAGCGCCATATTGGCGAGGCGCTTGTCGGCCTTGATCGCTTGGAGCGTCACCGGCTTTGGCAGCGCGCGGACGGCGCGAAAATCCACCATGCCGAACGTCCCGGTCTCGTCGGTCGGGTCTGGATAATAGAGCTTGGTCACCTCGACGACGCCGACAATGTCCTTACCTTCGCCCGAGTGATAGAAGAAGGCCTCGTCGCCGAGCTTCATCGCCATCAGATTGAGTTTGGCGGCGTGATTGCGTACGCCGTTCCAGCTCGTGCCTTTTTTGCCGGCGGCGACCTGCTGGTCGAACGACCAGGAGGACGGTTCGCTTTTGACCAACCAGTGAGCCATCTTCAAACCTCACGCAAGCGGCGCGCCGAAGCCTTGTCGCCAAGGCTTGATGTCGACGGAGGCAAAGAGGCCGGCCTTGGCGAAAGGATCGTCGTCGGCGCAGGTTCGCGCCTCTTTTTCATCCGCGACATCGTAGATCAGCAACGAGCCGATCGCCGTTTGATGATCCGCGCCGAGAAAAGGGCCGGCGAGCTTCAGCTTGGACTTGAGGCTGGAAAGATAATCGAGATGAGCCGGCCGCGTATCGAGCCGCGTCTGGAGATGGTTCGGCTTGTCGATGCAGATGGCGACAAAGAGCAAGGGCGTCCTCCCAATCTGTCCATCAAGGTAAGGGATGGCGGCAATTGGGTAAAGCGCATGAAGCCTGCCGCCGCGAGCGCGGGGCTGAAGAGCGAACGTTGCGCGATGCTTGCGCCTCACGTCTCCGCTTTGGGCGGGCGCGCCAGGAGCGCGCGGACCGCGGCGCGCGGCTCGATCGCGCCGCTGAGCAGAGCGTCGACGCTTGTCGCGATCGGCATGTCTACGCCGCGCGCTTTCGCGATCTCGATCAACGCGCGCGCCGTATAGACGCCTTCGGCGAGTTTGCTGGTCGCCAGGGTTTGCGCGACGCTCGCGCCGCGACCCAGCGCCAGGCCGAAGGCGAAATTGCGCGATTGAGGCGAGGTCGAGGTCAGCACGAGATCGCCGAGGCCGGAAAGACCGGCCAACGTCTGCGGCTTGGCGCCGAGCGCCGCGCCGAGACGCGACAA
Organism: Roseiarcus sp.; assembly: GCA_035939375.1. GTDB lineage: Bacteria > Pseudomonadota > Alphaproteobacteria > Rhizobiales > Beijerinckiaceae > Roseiarcus. The sequence continues at coordinate 2,751 of DASZFX010000292.1, read as the reverse complement.
TTCCGCAAAGCCGCGCGCGATCAGCGCCGCGCCGGCGCTCGGCCCAAGCCCCAGCCCGGCGGCGACGCCGCTGGCGATCGCCAGCACGTTCTTCGCCGCGCCGCCGATCTCGACGCCGATGACGTCGCTTGAATGATAGAGCCGGAAACTTGTGTTCTGTAGCGCTCCGGCGAGGTCGTTTGCGAGCTGTTCGTCTTCCGAGGCGAGCGTCACCGCGGTCGGCAGGCCGGCGGCGACGTCGGCGGCGAAGCTCGGTCCCGAGAGGATGGCGGCTGGATGGCGCGGCGCAGCCCCGGCGAGAACCTCGACCATGAAGAGATCGGCGCCTTGCTCGATTCCCTTGGCGCAAGCGACAAGCGGCGTCCCGGGCGCCAGAACCTCGACGAGCTCTGAGGCGACAGCGCGCGTCGCCTGGGCCGGCACGACGACGAGCGCGGCCGAACAATCGGCGAGATCCACGATTTCGGCGGTTGCGACGACGCCTTCGGCGAGGCGCACGCCGGCGAGCCGGCGCGGGTTCTCGCGCGTCCTGGCGAGCGCCAGCATCGCGGCCTCGTTGCGACCCCAAAGGACGACCTTGCGCCCAGCGCTCGCCGCCACATTCGCGAGGGCGATGCCCCAGGCGCCGGCGCCGGCGACGCCGATTGTCGCATATTCGCTCAGTTGAAAGCCCCCGTTCGCTCGTCCTTAGCGGCCATTACGCTTTGCCGTTCAAGGCCGGCGCGGCCTTGGCGTCGAGCGGCCAACGCGGCCGCGCCGGCGCCGAAAGATCGTCCGTCAAGCCGAGCCGGAGCCGCTCGATGCCCGCCCAGGCGATCATCGCGCCATTGTCAGTGCAGAGATTCTGCGGCGGGGCGACCAGTTTCAAGCCGGCCTGGGCGGAAAATCGCGCTAGCGCGGAGCGGATCGCCTCATTAGCGGCGACACCGCCCGCGATGACCAGCGCTTGGCGCCCGCCGATGCGCTTGCGGAACAATTGCACCGCGACGCGCATCCTGTCCTCGATCACATCGACGATCGCCGCCTGGAACGAAGCGGCAAGATCGGCGACGTCGCGTTCGCTTAAAGGGGCGGCGCCTTCGGCGGCGAGCCGCGTCGCCGTCTTGAGGCCGGAGAGCGAAAAATCGGCGTTCGGCCGGCCGATGAGCGGGCGCGGCAAATTGAAGCGCGTCGGATCGCCGCGCAGCGCCGCCTTTTCGATCGCCGGGCCGCCAGGATAGGGCAGGCCAAGAAGCTTCGCCGTCTTGTCGAAGGCCTCGCCGATCGCGTCATCCATCGTCGCGCCGAGCCGTTCGTAATCGCCGACGCCGTTGACGGCGAGGATTTGCGTATGGCCGCCAGAGGCGAGCAACAAAAGGTACGGGAAAGCGAGCGCGCCTGCGAGGCGCGCGGTCAGCGCATGGGCCTCGAGGTGGTTGACCGCAATAAACGGCTTGCCGGTCGCCAGCGCCAATCCTTTGCCGGTCATCAGGCCGACCGTGACGCCGCCGATGAGGCCGGGACCGGCGGCGGCGGCAATCCCGTCGAGATCGCTCGCCTTGAGGCCCGCCTTGCTCAAGGCGCGCGCGGCGAGGCGATCGACGATTTCGACATGGGCGCGCGCGGCGATCTCCGGCACGACGCCGCCATAGGCCGAATGGGCGGCGATCTGGCTCATCACTTCATCGGCGAGGATATCGCCGCCCCCGCCGGGACGTAGACGGACCACCGCAACCGCCGTCTCATCGCACGTCGTTTCGACGCCAAGAACTTGCATCGCGGCTCCATCCATCGGTGAACATACGTACGAGACAGGCATTCGCTCGCCGATTGCTCGGCGGCGACCCTATGCGAGAATTCGACCTCAACGCCGCCGTCTCGTAGCCGTCCAATTCGCGCCTCGAATCGGTTTCGCCGGCATTCTCGCGCATGGCGCCAAGCAAACGAAGGCCTTTGCTCTACTCTCTGTCTCACATCCATTCAATCAGACGGAGCTTTCTTGGGCGCGCTCCGCCCCCTATAGTCTCGAGCCCCGCGAATTGTCCCTTGGAGCGTCATGGCGACCCCTTATCTGAAAGTCGGCTCACGCGGCTCGCCCTTGGCGCTCGCTCAGACGCGCCAGGTCTGCGACCGCCTCGCCGAGGCGGCGGGCATCGCGCAAGGCGACATCGAGATCGTCGTCATCCGCACGACCGGCGACCGGATCGTCGATCGCTCGCTCGCCGAAGCCGGCGGCAAGGGGCTTTTCACCAAGGAGCTCGACGAGGCGCTGATCGCCGGCGCAATCGACTGCGCGGTCCATTCGGCGAAGGACCTGCAAACTTTCCTTCCTGCGGGAATCATCATCGCCGGTTGTCCGCCGCGCGAGGACGCGCGGGACGCTCTGATCTCATCCGTCGCTGCGAGCTTTGCCGCCTTGCCGCAAGGCGCTCGGCTCGGCTCGGCCTCGCCGCGCCGGCAGGCGATGGCTTTGCGCGCGCGGCCCGACCTTAAGGTTGGCCTCCTACGCGGCAATGTCGAGACGCGGCTGCGCAAGGTCGAGACGGGCGAATTCGATCTGACCTTGCTGGCTCTCGCCGGCCTCAAACGGCTCGGGTTGGCTGCGCGCGCCGCCGCGGTCCTGGAAGTCGATGATTTCTTACCGGCGGTCGGGCAGGGCGCGATCGCGGTGACGGCGCGGCTCGCAGACGCCCGCCTTGAAGCGTCGCTTGCGCCGATTTTCGACGCGCCAACCGGCCTTGCGCTCGCCGCCGAACGCGCCTTCCTCGCCGA
>DASZFX010000291.1:0-11764 GCA_035939375.1 Roseiarcus sp. | reverse complement strand
TAAGAAAGACGACGGCGCCGACTTCCTCGCCCATTGTTCCCGCCATTGTTCGCTCCCCTGCCGATCGAGCGCCATTTTTTCTGCCCGCCAGCGCCGCATGAGCGCCGTTTTCTTTTCAGTCACGCTCATCAAGCGCCCCTGACGCGAGGATAAACGAGCCGCGCGTGGGAACTCGCGCCGCTGAGACTGGTTCTGCAAAGGAAGCGCGAAGCGCATTTCGCTGAGGGCCAAGAATTGGCTCGACGTTCGACCGACAATACGTCGGTTGCGCGGGGGGCGGCGCTCGTCGTCTTCGAACCTGACCACAGACATGCGGAGAGTACGATGAAGAGAATATTGCTAGCATCAACTTGTGCAGCTGCGCTAACGCTATGGATGAATCTCGCGGCAAGTCCCGCGGCCTTCGCGCAGGAGTCGAGCGCAGGTCCGCAGCAACGCGAGACGTCCGGCCATGAAACGAAGGAGATGAGACCCGCCGCCCACCCAACGCAGCCCATGGATCAATCCAAGGAAGGCCGCAGCGCCGCCGAGGAGAAGTCTCAGCCGGACGCATCCGCGGAGATGAAAAAGAGGGACGCGACAGAGAAGTCCGAGAAGCCCGATATGTCGACGAACCGCAAAGCTGCCGAGGAGAGAGAACAATCTCAAGAAAAGAAAACGCAAAGCACCCAGACCAAGCGGCAGGATATGTCGGCGCCCGAGAAACGAAACGGCGAGGCCGCTGAGCAGCGACGGCCGGAAAAAGACGCAAACCAAAGCGCGCAAGAGCGGCGAGAGCGCAAGGGCGCGGTCGATCGCGAGGCTGCCGGCCGGAACCGCATGAAGTTGGACCAGCGACAGGCCTCAGATCTTCGCAGCCGCCTGGAAAAGCGAGGAGGCGAAAACGCGGCGGGCGCCGTCACCTTCTCGGCCCGAGTCGGCGGCAGGATTCCCGAGGGCGTTCGGCTCTTGGAGGCGCCAAACGATATCGTCGAGGAATATCCGCAGTTCCGCGGTTATGACTATGTCGTCGAGGGCGACGAGATCATCTTCGTCGATCCGCGTACTCGGGAAGTCGTCGAAATCGTCGGCGGCCCGGAATACCGCGCTGCGGCGGAGTCTCGCCACGAGGGCTTACGCCTCAGCCGCGAGCAGAATGAGCTCATTCGCCGGAACATTCACGTCGATCCTTCGGCGATGGTCGATTTCGACGAGGACCGCGATGAGCGGGTCCCCGATACATTCGTCTTGCTGCCCTTGCCCGGCCCTATTGTGGCGGAGATTCCGGATACGAGGAACGATCAGTATTTCGTCGATCGAAACGGCCGTATCGTTCTCGTCGATCCGGCGACTCACGAAGTGGTCGACGTGGTGGATTGAGCAAGGACCGCTGCGCGCTTGACGCGCCGTCTATCCTGCGATGGCCATGTTCGTTTCGAATGTGGCCATCGGCTCGTTCTGATGAAAGCGGATCGTGGTTCGTGAGGAAACAGGATCGCTTGAGCGCTCAGCCGATCGCCGCCTGCGGCGGGAGATCAACATGCTGGCGCAACTCCTCGACGGCGCGGCGCGCTGCGTCCCGGCCGAACTCGATCAATTCGTCGGCGCGATGGAATTCAAAAAGCCCGATCTTGCCGAGCCGGGCGGTGATCAGCACGTCGGGCGGATCGCCAGCGAGGCGCGAGCGGGTGATGCGGTCCTGCGTGATGTTGAATGCGTCGACCATCACGGCGGCTATGCCGGGCGCGCCGCTTATCGCGCGGGTAAAAGGTCGCAGCAACATCGCCGCGCCGTGTCGCATGCCGAGCATGCCGCCGATGACGCCGCTTTCCATGGTCTCGGCGACGGCCTGCTCTTGCGTACTTTGCGTCACGTCGTCGATCGGCGCCGGGTTGTGCAAGGTCGCGCCGCGTCCCAGCATGTCGGAGACAATGTTGACCGCGATGACCTTGTCGGCGCCGAGCGCTCTCGCCAGGCTCACCGGCACTGGATTGACCAGGGCGCCGTCGATAAGCCAACGGCCGCCCCAACGTACAGGTTCGAAGACGCCGGGCAAAGCGTAGGAGGCGCGCATCGCTTCGACGAGCGGGCCGCGCGTCAGCCAGATTTCATTGCCGGTGCCGATCTCGGTCGCAACCGAAGCGAAGCGGACGGGCAGATCCTCGATATTGATTCCGGCGAAGACTTTCTCGAGCCGACCGCGCAGGCGCGCGCCGCCGATCAAGCCCGCGCCGCTGAACGAGACGTCCATCAGGCCAAGCACGCTGCGTTTGGTCAGCGAGCGGCTGAAAGCCTCAAGCTCGTCGAGACGCCCGCCGGCGTAACAGCCGCCGACGACGGCGCCGATCGAGGCGCCGACGACGATCTCCGGCGCAAGGCCCATTGCGACGAATTCTTTGAGCAGCCCGATATGAGCCCAGCCGCGGGCGGCGCCGGCGCCAAGGACAACCGCAATCTTCAGCTGGCGGGCGCGGGCGCCCTGAGAAGCGGGCGCTTGTCCGGCGGGATCCTGGCCGCCTTTACGGAACGGATAACCGAACATCTGTCTACGCCTGACCCAACTGACGCCTCCTGTCGCCGGCAAGCAAATGCCGCGCCATGGCGACAGTAAGGCGAACTCGTCGCGATTCCCTTAATACGCCCGGGCGGGCGAGGGTAGCGTTAAATTCATTTCGCCGGCGCGAGCCGGGGGCCGGACGCTGTCGTCTCGATGCGGCGATAGAAGCAGGAGCGCCGGCCAGTGTGGCAAGCGCCGCCGTCGCCGCCGACCCGGACGCGCGCCAGCAACGCGTCCTGATCGCAATCGACCCTGAGTTCGACCAGCGTCTGAACCTGCCCCGACGTATCGCCCTTTCGCCAAAGCGCCTGACGCGAGCGCGACCAATAGTGTACGATCCCCGTCGCCAGGGTCTTGTCGAGCGCCTCGCGGTTCATATGTGCGACCATGAGGACATCGCCGCTCATGTCATCGACCGTGATACAGGCGATGAGCCCCTCGGGCGAGAATTGGGGGAGAAACGTCGCCCCTTCCTCCAGCGCCTTCTTGTCGATTCCCGGCGCGCCCATGGCGTCAGCGCGCGCCGCGCAGAAGCGTCAGGAAACGAATCTGCTCATTGGCGTCGCTTTTGAAGACGCCCGTGAACTGCGTCGTGGTGGTGGAGACGCCGTGCTTACGCACGCCGCGGATCGACATGCACATATGCTCGGCTTCGATGAGCACCGCGACGCCGCGCGTCTTCAGCCTCTTGTCGACCGCTGCGGCGACCTGGGCCGTCATCGCCTCCTGCGTCTGCAGGCGATGCGCGAAAGTGTCGACGATGCGCGCCAGTTTCGACAGCCCGACCACCCCATGGCGCGGATAATAGCCGATATGCGCCTTGCCGAGGAACGGCGACATGTGATGCTCGCAATGCGACACGAAGGGAATGTCGCGGACGAGCACGATGTCGGCATAGCCTTCGACCTCTTGGAAAACGCGCCCGAGCGTTGCGCCGGGATCCTCGCGATAGCCAGAGAACAGCTCCTCATAAGATTTGACCACGCGGCGCGGCGTATCGAGGAGACCTTCGCGGCTGGGATCGTCGCCCGCCCAGGCGAGAAGCGTTTTGACGGCGGCCTCGGCTTCTTCGCGGCTCGGCCGCGTCGGCAGCGCCGGCGCCGCGCGATCCGCCGCCGGCATGAACTTCACCAGATCATCCATGGATTAGGCCTTTCAGCCGCGGTTTCTCTAAAATTTGCAGGCGCTTAAGAAAGTCTCTTCCCGCGCGCGCCGCCCTCGTCATTTCCTATTGGCCCTCTTATATAGGGGGCTCGTCGTAGCCCGCCACCTGGGCGCCAGTAAATTCCGATTCCGCGATGCTCGATTCGATTTACAACAAACGCATTCTGGAATTGGCGGGGGATATCCCGCGGCTCGGCCGGCTTGCTTCGCCGGACGCGACCGCCAAGGCGCATTCCAAGCTTTGCGGCTCGACCGTGATCGTCGATCTTTCGATGCGCGAGGGTTGGGTCAACGACTTCGCCCATGACGTGAAAGCTTGCGCGCTGGGTCAGGCGTCGTCGTCGCTGATGGCGCGCCATATTATCGGCGCAACGCCAAAGGAATTGATCGATCTGCGCGACACGATGCGGCGCATGTTGAAGGAGAACGGTCCGCCGCCGACGGGAAAATGGGCCGATTTCGCCGCGCTCGAGCCCGTGCGTGACTATAAGGCCCGCCACGCCTCGACGATGCTCACCTTCGAAGCGGTCGCCGACGCGCTCGCGCAGATCGAGGCCGCTTCCCGGATCGCGGCGCCGGCCAAATGAGCGCCTTTCTCGCGCTGACCCTGGCGCCGCGCCGCGCTGCGCATGGCGCGATCCGCCTTTATCAATTGACGCTGTCCTGCGTCCTCGGTCGCCAGTGCCGCTATTTGCCGACCTGCTCTGAATATGCCGACGAGGCTATCTGCCGCCATGGCCTATGGGCCGGCGGCTGGATGGGCTTTGCGCGCGCCTGTCGATGCCATCCTTACGGCGGCGCGGGCTACGACCCGCCGCCGAAGGCGCCGCCGTCCGGCGCGTCCTGGGTCAGGCCCTGGCGCTACGGCGTCTGGCGCGCTCCGGGACGCGCTTAAGGTTGTTCAAGCGGGCGAAGCCAGGGGCTTGTCTTTCTCGACGATATAGGTGACGGCGATGCGGGCGGGTTTGTCGCCGTTCTTGCCGCTGTGAGGGACACCGACCGCCACCTGGTAGCCTTGACCCGCGCTCACCACGCGCGACGGCTCGCCGTCGATCGCGAGTTCGAATTCGCCTTCGACGAGATAGGCGGATTCGACGCCGGGATGCGTATGCCGGGCGACGAGTGCGCCCGGTTCGATATCGACCGAGGCGATCAAGGTCACGTAACCGGGGGTCGGCCCGTCCGTCCGTTGCAGCATCGTGCGCTTGAGGCCTGGCGTCGCCGTTCCCTGCGCTTCGGCCGCGGTGGCGGCGAAGCCTGAGAACGCGCAGAGGGCGCAAGCGGCGAAGCCTCGACGGGTCAGCATGATAGGTCCTCCCTGTTCTTTTCAGGAGATCATGGCGAGGGCGGGCGACGGGCGCAAGGCCGCCGCCCGGCCTTCGCCATTGCTCTTGCGCGCCGCCGCGGCTATATCGCGACCGATGCTTACGTCGATTGGTGTCGGCGAGTGAGCAAGGAGCGATTATGATCAACGTCACATTCAAGGACGGCGCCTCGCGCGCCTTCGAGCCCGGCCTATCCGGTCTCGAAATCGCCAAATCCATCTCCCCCTCGCTCGCCAAGCGCACCGTCGCGATGATCCTCGATGGGACGTTGAGCGACCTTGCCGACAAGGTGACGCGCGATGCGCGGATCGATTTCATCTCGCGCGACGATCCGCGCGCGCTGGAGCTGATCCGCCACGACGCGGCCCATGTCCTGGCCGAGGCGGTCCAGTCGCTTTGGCCGGGAACGCAGGTGACCATCGGCCCGGTGATCGAGAACGGTTTCTACTATGACTTCTTCCGCAACGAGGCGTTCACGCCCGAGGACTTCGCGGCAATCGAGAAGCGCATGCGCGAGATCATCGCGCGCGACAGGCCTTTCACAAAGGAAGTGTGGGGCCGCGCGCAGGCGAGGGACTTCTTCGAGAAGAAGGGCGAAGCGTTCAAGGTCGAGCTTGTCGATGCGATTCCACCCGATCAAGAGCTGAAGATTTACAAACAGGGCGATTGGCTCGATCTTTGCCGCGGCCCGCATATGACCTCGACGGGCAAGATCGGCGACGCTTTCAAGCTGATGAAAGTCGCCGGCGCCTATTGGCGCGGCGATTCGTCGAGGCCTATGCTGTCGCGCATCTATGCGACCGCCTTTGCGGCGAAAGACGAACTCGACGCCTATCTCAAGCAGTTGGAAGAGGCGGAACGCCGCGACCATCGCCGCCTGGCGCGCGAGATGGATCTCTTTCATTTCCAGGAGGAAGGGCCGGGCGCCGTCTTCTGGCACCCGAAAGGCTGGACTCTCTTTCAGACGCTGGTCGCCTATATGCGCCGGCGTCTCGCCGAGGACTATCAAGAGGTCAACGCGCCGCAGGTGCTGGACAAGCATCTCTGGGAAGTCTCCGGCCATTGGGGCTGGTACCGAGAGAGCATGTTCATGGCCCGCCCCGCCGGCGAAGGCGCCGAGAGCGAGGACGAGCGCATCTACGCCCTGAAGCCCATGAACTGTCCAGGCCATGTGCAGATATTCAAGAACGGGCTGCGCTCCTATCGCGAATTGCCCTTGCGCTTCGCCGAATTCGGCATCGTCCATCGCTACGAGCCTTCCGGCGCGTTGCACGGCGTGATGCGCGTTCGCGCCTTCACCCAGGATGACGCGCATATTTTCTGCACCGAAGATCAGCTCGCCGCCGAATGCCACAAGATCAATGAACTGATCTTGTCGGTGTACCAGGATTTCGGCTTCGACAAGGTCGTCGTGAAACTATCGACAAGGCCCGAAAAGCGCGTCGGCACGGATGCGATGTGGGATCACGCCGAAGCCGTGATGATGCGGGTGCTCGAAGAGATCAAGGCGCGTCACGGCAATGTCGTTACGACCATGCTCAATCCGGGCGAGGGCGCCTTCTATGGTCCGAAGTTCGAATATGTGTTGCGCGACGCCATCGGTCGCGACTGGCAATGCGGCACCACTCAGGTCGACTTCGCCTTGCCCGAGCGTTTCGGCGCCTTCTACATTTCGGCCAATAGCGAGAAGACGACGCCGGTGATGGTTCATCGCGCCATCTGCGGCTCGATGGAACGCTTCATCGGCATTTTGATCGAGCATCACGCCGGCCATCTGCCGCTATGGCTCGCGCCTTTGCAGATCGTCGTCTGTACGATCACGCAGGAAGCCGACGACTACGCGCTCGAGATCGTCGCCAAGGCGCGCAAACTCGGCCTCAAGGTCGAGGGCGATCTGCGCAACGAGAAGATCAGCTACAAGGTGCGCGAGCATTCGCTGGCCAAGGTTCCGGCGCTGCTCGTCGCCGGCCGCAAGGAGGCGAGCGAACGCACGGTCTCGATCCGGCGGCTGGGCTCTAACGAGCAGCGGTCGATGGGTCTCGAAGCTGCGCTCGCCGCGCTTGTCGACGAGGCGGCGCCGCCGGACCTCGCGCTGGCGCGGGCGGCTGCCGAATGATGGCGGAGAAGGCCGTCAAGAGCGCGGCGGCATGACCGCGGTCCTTGGCGTCGACGCGGCCTGGACGGCGAAAAACGCGAGCGGCTACGCGCTTGCCGAAAAAATCGGAGGCGCGTGGCGATTGATCGCCGCCGCGCCGAATGGCGAAGAGTTTTCACGCCGATGCGGCTTTGGCGGGAAAGGGCAGGGGATTGCCCAAGCTTTGCGCTGCGCCAAGCATGTCCTCAATGATCGCTTGCCCGATCTCATCGCCGTGGACATGCCGCTGTCGAGGCAAGAGATCACGGGCCGCCGGGCGTCGGACCTCGGCGTCTCCAAACGCTTCGGCGCGGCGAAATGCGCGACCCATTCGCCTTCGGCGGAACGGCCCGGCAAGGTCAGCGGTCCCTTCCGTATCGCCTGCGAGGCGAAGGGCTATGAGCTTATTGTCGTAGCTGACCCGCTTCCCCCGCTGTCGCTCGCAGAGGTTTATCCGCATCCGGCGCTGTTGCGGCTGATGGGCGCGAGGGAACGCGTTCCGTACAAAGTCGGCAAGACCAAAACCTATTGGCCGCAGGCCAGTCCTGAAAAGCGACGCGCGGCGGTGTTGGACTCGCTGCGAAATATCGTCGAGGCGCTCGAAGCGTTCATCATCGGCGTCAAGCGAGAAGTCGCTCCTCGATTGGAAGGGACAAAAAAAGGCTTTGCGCCGCTGAAACCCGCGGAAGACATGATCGACGCGATTGTCTGCGCGTGGATCGGCGCGACGATCCTCGAAGGCGCAGCCGAGCCGATCGGCGACGAGGATTCGGCGATTTGGATTCCGCTGCCGCTCGATCGCGGCGCTCTGGCGGGAGCGGCCTGATGCGAGTTGCGCCGTCATTGCCAGCCAAACGAAGCAGTCCATTCGTCGCTTGCGTTGCTGGATGTCTTCGCTTTGCTCGCAAATGACGGGCGCGCGACCGGCGTGAAAGAGAATCTCTGATGGGCCGGCTATGGCCGTTCAAGCCCGACAGTTTCACGCTGGCGATCGTCGCGACGGTGGTTGTGGCGAGCTTCTTCCCGGCGGTCGGCTCAGCCGGGACGGCTTTGCGCTCCATCACAATCCTCGCCATTGCGCTTTTGTTCTTCCTGTATGGCGCGCGACTGTCGCGCGAGGCGGCGCTGGCCGGCGCCTTGCATTGGCGCCTGCACCTGACGGTGCTTGCCGCGACATTCGTATTGTTCCCGATCCTTGGCCTGGTCCTGCGCCGGGCGCTTGGGCCGGTGCTGCCCGATTCCCTCCTCGTCGGGCTGTTGTTCCTTTGCCTTTTGCCCTCGACCGTACAATCCTCGATCGCCTTCACTTCGATCGCCCAGGGCAATGTCGCGGCGGCTGTATGCAGCGCCTCGCTCTCCAATCTTCTCGGAATTTTCATCACGCCGGCGCTGGTCGCGTTGTTGATGAATCTCAAGGGCGGCCTCTCGCTCGATGCGGTCTGGGCGATCACCTTGCAGTTGCTTGCGCCGTTTCTCGCCGGGCATCTTTTGCGGCCGTGGATCGGCGCTTTCGTCGCTCGCCATCGCAATGCGCTCGGCTATGTCGACCGCGGCTCGATCTTGCTTGTCGTCTATCTCGCCTTCAGCGAGGCGGTCGCTAACGGCCTTTGGCAAGCGGTGGGGATCGGCGACCTTGCTAAGCTTATCGTGGTTTGCGCGGGGCTCCTCGGCCTGGTTCTCATGGCGACCGTGTTCGTCGCGCGCCTGCTCGGCTTCGACAGGGCGGACGAGATCGTCATCGTCTTTTGCGGCTCGAAGAAAAGCCTCGCCAGCGGCGTGCCCATGGCCGGGGTGTTGTTTCCACTCGCCCAGGTCGGCATGATCGTATTGCCGGTGATGCTGTTCCATCAGATTCAATTGATGGTCCGCGCCGCGCTGGCGCGGCGCTATGCGGCGCGCGATCCGGCGCGGCAAACCCCGGTCGCGGCCGAATGACGCCACGCGCCGCTGCGTTCCGGCGAGCCGCTACAAATCCTTGCGCAGCCAGACTTGTCTTTCGCCCGGCGGATAACCCTCCAACACGCCGAAAATCTCATAGCCGCGTCTTTCATAGAAATCCGGCGCCTGAAAGCTATAGGAGAAGAGGCGAACATGACGGCAACCTCTGGCGCGCGCCTCGTTTTCCGCCGCCTCGAGCAATCGAGCGCCCCAGCCTGCGCCGCGGAGATGATCGGGCAACCAGAAGCAGTCGATGTAGAGCCATCGCCAATTGGTCTCGCCGGTCAATCCGCCGACAATTCGACCTCGTTCATCGCGCAGAAAGATATTCAGCGGGCGTCGATCATAGGGCCGCGCCTTCGCGACATTGTAGGCGACGAGGTTTTCTTCGATGAAGGCGACTTCGTCCGGCGAGGGTTGATCGGTCAAATGAAACGCGAGGGCGCTCTCACTCATTGCTCGCCGTCGAGCGGCGTCGTCCCTTTCGGCTTGCCGTCGGCGCCAAGCGTGATCTTCTCGATGCGCATCTCGGCGTTTTTGAGCAATCGGTCGCAATGGGCTTTCAAGGCCTCGCCCCGCTCGTAGATCTTGATCGATTCCTCGAGCGCGACCGCGCCCTTTTCGAGCTTGTCGACAATGGCTTCAAGCTCGGCGAGCGCCGCCTCGAAGGGCAGATTGGCGATGTCGGCGGGCGTATCGGTCACGTGGCGGGATCCTCAAAGCGAAGCCTGACTATCACAATCGGCGCCACGGCGCACGGCGATCAAATCGGCAATTCGGTCGTCTTTTTCACCGTGCGCAGCGCAAGCGTCGATTGCACGCGGGAGACGCCGGGCAATTGCGTCAATATGTCGGTGTGGATGCGCTCGAAATCGGCCGCGTCGCGATAGGCGATGCGCAACAGATAATCGGCGGAGCCGGCAAGCAGGTAGCATTCGATGATTTCGGCGTGGCGGCGCGCTTGCGCCTCGAAACGATCGAGCGCCGCCCTGCCTTGCTGGTCGAGCGTGACGAAGACGAAGGCCGCGCCGGGCAGGCCGGCGCGCGCCGGGTCCAAGAGCATCACATAGCCGGCGATCAGGCCGCTCTCTTCGAGCATCCGCACGCGGCGCAGACACGCAGAGGGCGAGAGATTCACCCGCTCGGCAAGATCGGCGTTGGCGAGCCGGCCTTCGCGCATCAGAGCGCGCAGGATTGCGCGGTCGCGGGCGTCAAGCGATTCGAGGGCCACAGGGAGTTCGCAGAAAATTGCGTCGATCGGACCATACGGCGCAGAAAGTGTAAAAACAACAGCATAATGCCGCCATTATAGCGAGATATTGCGCGAGAAATGGAGGATTATGCGCGAAATCAGGGAGCGGCTTTCATGCTTATCGGCGTGCCGAAGGAGATCAAGGACAACGAATTTCGCGTCGGCCTCACCCCGTCTTCGGTGGCCGAACTCGTTCATCACGGCCATCGGGCCTTGGTCGAGAAATCGGCGGGCGTTGGCTCGGGCCTCGCCGACGCCGAATATGCCCAGGCGGGCGCGACCATGATCGACGGCCCGGATGAGATTTTCGCCCGCGCCGAAATGATCGTGAAGGTCAAGGAGCCGTTGGCTGCGGAACGCAAAAAGTTGAAGCGTGGCCAAGTTTTGTTCACCTATCTTCATCTCGCGCCTGATCTGCCCCAGACCAAGGATCTCGTCGCCTCGGGCGCGACCTGCATCGCCTATGAGACGGTGACCTCGCCTTTCGGCGGGCTGCCCCTGCTGACCCCGATGTCGGAGGTCGCCGGCCGTCTTGCCCCGCAGGTCGGCGCCCATGCGCTCGAAAAGGCGGCGGGCGGACGCGGCATTCTGCTCGGCGGCGTGCCCGGCGTGCCGGCGGCGGAAGTGATCATTCTCGGCGGCGGCGTCTCAGGCACCCATGCGGCGACGATCGCGCTTGGCATGGGCGCGAATGTCACGGTCGTCGATCGTTCGGCTGAGGCCCTGAGGCGGCTGTCGGCGCAATTCGGCACTGGCGTTCGCACGATATTTTCAACCCGCACCGCGATCGAGGAATTGGTGAAGCGCGCCGATCTTCTGATCGGCACGGTGCTTGTGCCGGGCGCGGCCGCGCCCAAACTCGTCACCCGCGCAATGCTGAAAACGATGAAGCCCGGCGCGGTGATCGTCGACGTTGCGATCGATCAGGGCGGCTGCTGCGAGACGTCCAGGGCGACGACCCATTCGCATCCGACCTATGTCGTCGACGATATCGTCCACTATTGCGTCGCCAATATGCCGGGCGCGGTCGCGCGCACATCGACCTTCGCCCTCAACAATGCGACGCTGCCCTTTGCGCTGGCGCTCGCCGACAAGGGCTGGCGGCAGGCGCTGAAGGACGACATTCACCTGCGCGCCGGACTGAATGTCCACGACGGCAAGATCACCTGCAAGCCGGTCGCTGAAGCCCACGGGCTCGGCTATACGTCGGCGGAGAGCGTTCTGGCTGGTTAGTCTGGCCACGCTTTAGGGCGCGTGGACATGTGAGGCGGAAATAGTTGAAATGAGCCCGCTTTTCTGAAAAGGAATTGCGCCGACGGGAATGCGCTTACTTAGAACGCACATATAAGCGCATCGGTAAGAGTATAAATTCACCATGGTCTCGGAGGATGGAGCGCGTCCCAACGATCGTTGTC
>DASZFX010000290.1:0-1648 GCA_035939375.1 Roseiarcus sp. | reverse complement strand
CCCGTCTCCGCGCCGTTCGTTGCGGCGTGATGCTCCTTAAGGCGCCTCTTGTAACGCCGCAAGCGCTTCTCGATGCGATCAACCGCTTGATCGATGCTGGTGTAGGGCGCCTGCGCCTTGCCCTCGGCTTGCAACGTCATGCCGGAACTCAAATGGAGCGTGCAATCAGAACGATAGCCCGAACCCTCAGGCGCGATGACGACGTGGCCGCTGACATTGCCGTCGAAATAGCGGCCGATGACCGCCTCAACTTTTTCATGAACATGGCGACGCAGAGATTCGCCGATGGCGAGATTTTTTCCCGAAACGCGCAACGTCATCTATCGTCACGCCTTCTGCAGCGGCCAACGCCGCGATTGGCCTGTTAAGGGTTAGGAGCCTCAAGTCCCCGTGTCAATGCGGCGCGCCAAATCGATCGCAAATAAATCCTAAATCATTAAAAAAATCATATATTTAGAAAGTTCTCCGCGGGGCTTGGGGGAGGGGTGCGCCGCATCTTTTCGCGCCGCCGGTCGACGGAGGAGGGAATACGCAAACTGTCGCGATATTTGGCGACCGTGCGGCGCGCGATCACGACATCGGCGGCCTTCAGCCGGGCGACGATGACATCGTCGGAGAGTACGTCGCTCGGATCCTCCGAATCGATCATCTGCTTGATCTTGAATCGCACCGATTCGGCCGAATGGGCTTCCCCGTAACTGTTCGAGGCGATCGAGGTCGAAAAGAAATATTTCATCTCGAAAAGGCCGCGCGGCGTCTGGATATACTTGTTGGAGGTGACGCGCGAGACGGTGGACTCATGCATGCCGATCGCGTCGGCGACCATGCGCAGATTGAGCGGACGCAATCCGACGACGCCTTCGGCGAAGAAAGCGTCCTGCCGGCGCACGATTTCGGCGGCGACTTTCAGAATGGTGCGCGCGCGCTGCTCCAGGCTTTTGGTCAGCCAATTGGCGTTTTGAAGATTGGAGGCGAGGAACAAGCGATCGGCTTCGCTCGCCTTTCCCCGCTTGATCGTCGTTGCATAGGTCTCATTGACCAACACGCGGGGCAGCGCGTCGCTGTTGAGTTCGATCCGCCAGGAGCCGTCGGGCGCAGTGTCGACAAAAACATCGGCGATCGCCAGTTGCGTTGGCGCCGCGCCGAACGGGCGTCCGGGCTTCGGTTCGAGCCGGCGGATTTCGGCGATCATGTCGGCGAGGTCTTCATCGCCGACGCCGCAGAGGCGGCGGAGCTGCCCATGATCGCGCTTGGCGAGCAGCGGCAGATTGGCGATGAGCGCCTGCATGGCCGGATCGAAGCGGTCGCGCTCGATCAACTGCAGGGTCAAGCATTCGGCCAGATTGCGGGCGAAGACGCCGGTCGGCTCCAGGCTTTGCAACTTGGCGAGAACCTTCTCGATCCGCTTCATCGGCGCGCCGAGGCGCTCGGCGATTTCGGCGAGCGAGCCGGCGAGATACCCGGCCTCGTCGAGCGCATCGATCAGCGCGCGGGCGATCATCAGATCGCCTGGATAGGTCAAAAGGACCGCGGCTTGCCGCTCCAAATGCTCGGCGAGGCTGACCTCTGCGGCCGCATAGGCCTCCAGATTGGGGGCGTCGCCATCGCCGCCGCCGCCCGCGACGCCGCTCCATGAAGCCGCCGACAG
>DASZFX010000289.1:0-23142 GCA_035939375.1 Roseiarcus sp. | reverse complement strand
GCCGCGGGAGGCGTTGACCACCGCCTCGGGGGTCACGCCATAAGGCAGGGCCGTCAGCGGGCCGCCGAGGAACTCGACCATGAATTTGCGAACGCCTTTTGGGCGCGGCTGGCCCGGCTGACCGCCGCGGCTGAGCCGCGTCGCGACGCAGCGCCCGAGCTTCGAAGGATAGGGTTCGTCCGCGAGCCAGTGCAGGCGATAACGCAGGTTGACCTCGGCGTCGGCGGGAATCGGCTTTTCCGGCACCCACATGGCGACGATATTGTCGTGGATCTCGTCGTCGGTCGGAATTTCGCAGAGCTGGACAGAGCCCTTGCCCCAGGTCTCGCCATTGGGCCCCGGTAGCGGCTCGACCCAAAGACTCGGCCTTCGATCGTAGTTGACCCCGTCGTCATAATGGTCGAACACGCGGTCGCGCTGCAGAAGGCCGAAGCCCTTCGGATTGGTGTCGAGGAAAGCCGAGACCATGATCCGCGGCGGATTGTTGATCGGACGCCACAATCTCTCGCCGGAGCCGGTCCACATCGCCAAGCCGTCGGAATCATGCACTTCCGGGCGCCAGTCGATCGCCGTATCCTTCTTGGTCTCCGAGTACCAGTACATCGACGTCAAGGGCGTCACGCCGAAACGCGAAACGGCGGCGCGCATGTTGAGCGAGGCTTCGATGTCCATCACCACGCCCTTGTCGCGCTTCATATCGAAGCGATAGGCGCCGACGATGGAAGGACCCTCCATCAGCGCATAGATGACGATGGAATCGGCGCCTTCATTCGAGTCGATGAAGAAATGGGTGAAGTCGGGGAATTCCTCCGGCCGGTCGGCGACGGCGACGTCGAGCGCTATGCCGCGCGTCGACAGGCCGTATTGCCTCAGTTCGCCGATCGAGCGGAAATAAGCGGCGCCGAGAAACGCGACCCAATCGTTTTTGCGCCAGTCGAGCGGGCCGTTGCGCGCCTCCTGCACGCGAATGCCGGCAAAGCCGGCGCCCTTGGGCAATTGGCGGGCGATCGAATCCTCGGGCATGTCGAAATAGTCTTGATCGTAAATGATCCGTCGCGACTGGCCCCCTTCGATGACGTGGATCTCGACCGCCTTCTGGAAGAAGAGGCCGAGGTGGAAGAAGGTCACCGGAAACGCGCCCGGACCGTTGGCGAACAGCGCCCGATCCATGCGGAAGCGGATCTTGCCCCATTCCTCGTAGTTGATCTGCTTGAGGATCTCCGGCGCCGGATGGCCCGGCCCGACGAAGGGCTCATGCGCCATCTGCTTGGCGCGGGCCTTGAGCAAGCTGTACGAAAAATCAATCGGGTCGGCGAAGCGCAACCCATCGGCCGCGGCCAAAGCCTCGACCCCGCCGCTCGACGCCAGGCCGACCGCGGAGGCGGCCGCTCCCTTGAGAACGGAGCGGCGATCAAACGAATTGGACATCGCGATCCTTCGGCGTCGCGTCGAGACGGCGTCCCGCGCGTGATTTTGCGGCGAAACCCGCCGCGAAACAGTGGAAGAGCCTTGAAGCGCCCCACCAGTCGAACGCGCGCCTTATCTTCAAAATGGCGCGCGATCGCAAGCCCAAAGACGCCGATGCCCGATCGTCACGCACGCCTAAATGTCAAATAGACAGGTTGACGGCCTTCGCGCTTCGCCTTGGCCTCGTAGCGCGTCTCGCGCCAATCCGGCCAAGGCTGGCGCCAGTCGTCGGCCTTTTGCGCCGTCCACAAAAAATCAGCGCAGGCGAGGAAACGACGCAAAGTCCAGCCGGCGTAATCGTCGATGTCGGTGGCGAAGCGCGCCTCGCCGCTGCGGCGCAGCACGCGGGCGAATTCGCGAACCATGGCGTCGGAGATGAAGCGCCGCTTGTTATGGCGACGCTTCGGCCACGGGTCGGGGTAGAGGACGAAGAGGCGGGAGAGAACTCCGTCCGGCAGCGATTCGATCAAGGCGCCGGCGTCGCCCGCTCGCAACCGCACATTGTCGAGACCGTTTCTCTCGATCGCCGCGAGCGCCTTGGCGACGCCGTTCACGAACGGTTCGGCGCCGAGGAAGCCGACGTCGCGCCGCGCCATCGCCTGCGCGATCAGATGCTCGCCGCCGCCAAAGCCGATCTCCAGCCAGATTTCGCGTGCAGAGAAGGGAAAGAGCGCGGCGCAATCGAGCCTCGGCGCGGGGTCGATTTCGAGCTTCGGCAAATGTTCCCGGATCAGCTCGGCCTGATGGCGGCGCAGCGTCTTGCCATGGGTGCGCCCATAAAGCGCGCGCCGCCTGCCGGCGTTCGGGCCGGAGCGAGGCGCGCCATCATCTGCCTTCGGGTCGATCAGGAAACCAGACGCCTCAAGTCGTCGGCGAGATCGGTCTTTTCCCAGGAGAAACCGCCGTCAGCCTCGGGCTTGCGGCCGAAATGACCATAGGCCGAGGTGCGCGCGAAGATCGGCCGGTTCAAGCCGAGATGCTCGCGGATGCCGCGCTGCGAAAGATTCATCGCGTTCATCAGCGCGCCTTCGAGCCTATCCTCTTCGACGCGGCCGGTGCCGTGCAGATCTGCATAGATCGACAAAGGTTTGGCGACGCCGATCGCATAGGACAATTGAATCGTGCAGCGGTCGGCAAGGTTGGCGGCGACGACGTTCTTGGCGAGATAGCGGGCCGCGTAGGCGGCCGAACGATCGACCTTGGTCGGATCCTTGCCGGAAAAGGCGCCGCCGCCATGGGGCGCCGCGCCGCCATAAGTGTCGACGATGATCTTGCGCCCAGTGAGCCCGCAATCGCCATCGGGGCCGCCGATGAAAAACTTGCCCGTCGGATTGACGTGCCATACGGTCTTGGCGGTGATCCAACCCGAGGGCAGCGCCTTTTCGACATAGGGGCGCACGATCAGTTGTACGTCTTCGGAGGTCAGAGTTTCATCGGTGTGCTGATGCGAGACGACGATCTGCGTGGCCTCGACCGGCGCGCCGTTCTCGTAGCGCAACGTCACCTGGCTCTTGGCGTCGGGCCCGAGGCTTTTCTCCTTGCCGGAGCGGCGGGCGGCGGAAAGCACATGCAGGATCTTATGGGCGTAGTAGAGCGGCGCCGGCATCAACTCCGGCGTTTCACGGCACGCATGGCCGAACATGATGCCCTGATCGCCGGCGCCTTCGTCCTTGTTGCCCGCCGCATCGACGCCTTGCGCAATATCGGCCGATTGCTTGTGGAGGAGGATTTCAACTCTGGCGTTGCGCCAGTGGAAGCCTTCCTGTTCGTAGCCGATGTCCTTGATCGCCTCGCGCGCGACTTGTTCGATAGCGGCGTGGGAGAGGTCGGGACCGCGTGTTTCTCCGGCGATGATCACCCGATTGGTGGTCGCCAACGTCTCGCAGGCGACGCGAATTTGATAGGGATCGATTCCAGCCTTCACGCCTTCCCTGAAATAGAGATCGACGATCTCGTCGGAAATTCGGTCGCAGACCTTGTCGGGATGACCCTCGGAAACGGATTCGCTTGTGAAAAGAAAATTCTTGCGGGCCACCGATGACGTCTCCGTAGCGCGAGGGCTTCTTGATTTGCTGCAACCAGCCGCCTCGGCTCGCCGTTCAATGCGAACCCCTTGATGTCCGAGTCGTCGGCGGCGGCCGTTCTGGCAGGCGCCGTTCGTCAGGTCAAGCCATTCTCGTTAAAGCGTTCGGTATAGCGAACGTCCCTCATAGGCCGCTGGCGCCGCGCTCTAATCGCGGGCGTCGCCCTCGGCCGGCTTGTCGGCGAGGGAGGCGACGAGCTCGAGGATTCGCTTGCGCACTTTCGCATCGCGAATCAGCGCGAAGGAGCGGTTCAACTGCAACCCTTCCGCCGTCGAAAGAAAGTCGACGACATACGAGGCGCCCGTCCCTTCTGAAAATCCGCTCGCCGGTGCTGTGCCGAGCCCTTCGAAGAAAAAGGCGGCCGGCACGTCAAGCACCTGCCCCAGCTGCTGCAATCGGCTGGCGCTGATGCGATTGGCCCCCTTTTCGTATTTCTGGATTTGCTGAAAGGTGATGCCCAGAGCTTCGCCGAGCGTTTCCTGGCTCATCCCGATCAGCATCCGGCGCATGCGCAAGCGAGCGCCGACATGTTTGTCGATCGGATTGGGCGCTTTGTTCATCATAGCGGTCACATTCCTCGAGCTGTCTCTCGAAGGGCCACGGCCGCCGCTAGCCGCGTGCCGGCGGCGCATCTCTGCTGACCGGCAAGCATTCCTTCTACGGGCAACCGCCGCGCCACGGCAAGCCTTGAGGGGCAATCGTCTACAGGCTTCGGTTGGCGCGCCGGCGCAAGACGAGGCAAAGGGCCAAGCAGAAGAAGCCTATCGCCGCCGGCGTCAAAGCGCCGTAGCGCGCATAGACCGTCGGCGTCCGGGCGACCGGCAAAGGCGCATCGAGCACGCCATCGGCGCCAAGCGGCAACTCCGCGATCGTGCGGCCCAAACCGTCGACCACGGCCGAAATGCCGGAATTGGCCGCCCGCACCAGCGGCAAGCCTTGCTCGATGGCGCGCAGCCGCGCCTGCGCAAAGTGTTGGTAGGGACCCGCGGTGCGGCCGAACCAGATATCGTCGGTCAGATTGAGCAGGAAGCCGGCGCGGCCCGCCCGGCCGGCGAAGACCCCGCCCCATTCGTCCGGAAAGATGGCTTCATAGCAAACCATCGGCTGCGCCGGCGGCAGGCCTGGCGCCCTGAGGAGCTGGTCCCCGACGCCCGGATCAAAGCCGCCCGGGACATAGCGAACGAGTTGCTCGAGACCGATTCCCTCGAAGAGGCGGCGCATCGGCAGATATTCGCCGAACGGCACCAGACGTTTCTTGTCGTAATGGTCGAGCAGGCCGCCGTGGCGATCGATGACCTGGATGGAGTTGAAATATTGCGTGCGCGTTTTGGCCTGGCCGCGTTCGGCGCGCGCCGCGCCGGTGATCAGCGTCGCCCCGCCGTGCAGCAGATCGGCGATCTGATTGAGGGCGACCGGGTCTTCAGCGAGGAGGAAGGGGAAAGCCGATTCGGGCCAAATCAGATGGGTGACGTCAGCGACGCCGGTCGACGTCGGCGAAGTCGCCCGATCCGAGAGGTCGAGATAGCGGCGCATGATCGCGTCTTTGTTCGCGGGCCGGAAATCTGCTCCCTGTCCGATATTGGGCTGCATGATGCGCAGCTTGACGCCGGCGACGGTCGCAGCCTCCGGCGCTGAAAGACGCCAGGCGCCGAAAGCGGCGAGAAAGACCAGCGCGACGACGCCGACGACCGTTGGCGCCGCCCGCCGGACGCCGCGGGCCTCATCGATCAGTGTGGCAGGCGCAGCGAAGATCGCGATGGTCGCAAAGGTCAGTCCGTGCAGGCCGATCCAAGACGCGGCCTCGGCAAGAACGAGCGTGCCGCCGAGGGCCATGCCGAGCTCGTTCCAGGGAAATCCAGTAAGGATCAGCGCGCGCAGCCATTCGCTCGCGCCGAGGCCGACGGCGAGCGCGAGCGCGCGCGCCGGTCCCGCCGACCATAGCGCCCGCGCAATGGCGAAACCGAGAGCGGGAAAGAAAGCCAGGCCCGCCGGCAGCGCCAGAACGCCGAGCGGCAGCGCCCAGGCGAATTGATCGGCCTCGACCAGGAAGGCCGAGCCGAGCCACCACAATCCGGCGACGAAATAGCCGAAGCCCCACCACCAGCCGACCCAGAAGGCGGACCGCATCGAGGGAAGGAGCGTTCCGCCGCGCGCGTTGATATCCGCCGACCCGTCGATCAGCCACACCGCCGCGCACAAGGGCGCCAGCATAGCGGGCCAAAAATTGATGGGCGCCAGAGCCAGCGCGCCCGTCGCGCCCGCGACAAGGGCGATGAGGCGCCGCCGCCAGCCCCAAGCGAGGATCACCGGCTCGCCGATGGACTGAATGAAGGAGGCGCGGTCCGGGTGGATTGAGGCGCTCGATGTCACTGCCGCCGTCCGTCGCCGCGAATCATCAAGGGGGAGTCTAGCGCGGAAGGTTGGCGACGGCGACCCGTTCAGCTTTCTTCGCCGCCTGGCGACGTCTCCAAAGCGCCGCCGCGCTTCCGCCGCGCCGCCGGCTTCTTCGCCGTCGCGGCGGCGCGGTAGATTTTCACCCTTTTCACCCGCCGCGGGTCTGCGTCCAGGATTTCGAATTCGAAGCCGCCGATTCCGGCGACGATCTCGCCGCGGCCGGGGACGCGGCCGGCCCTGGCTGTGACCAGGCCGCCAACCGTATCGACGTCTTCGGCGTCGCCGAGCCGGAGGAGATCGTCGCCGAGCGCGCTCGAGGCGTCTTCGAGACTGGCGCGCGCATCGGCGATAAAAGCGCCCTCGGGCGTTTTTTCGATCGTCGGCGTCTCCGCCTCGTCGTGCTCGTCCTCGATGTCGCCGACGATCGCCTCGACTACGTCCTCGATGGAGACGAGCCCATCGCAGCCGCCATATTCGTCGATGACCAAGGCCAT
This sequence comes from Roseiarcus sp., assembly GCA_035939375.1. Taxonomy (GTDB): domain Bacteria; phylum Pseudomonadota; class Alphaproteobacteria; order Rhizobiales; family Beijerinckiaceae; genus Roseiarcus. The sequence goes on along the minus strand of DASZFX010000289.1, from coordinate 16,703 downwards.
GTGCGTACGTGTCGCCTGCATCTTCAGAAGAAGATCGAGAGCCGGCATCGACGGCGGCGCGAAAAGGACGGGACGCAGAATTTTCGCCTTGGCCAGCGGCAGGCTGAGGTCGAAGGGCGCGGCGGGCTCGGACGGCGGCGTCGGCGTCAGACCGAATTGCGGCGCGGCGGCGAGATAGTCGACGAAGTCGCGGATATGCACCATGCCGCGCGGATCATCGAGCGTCTCGCCATAGACCGGCAGACGCGAATGGCCGGCGGTCCGAAACAGCGCCAGCACTTCGCTCAAGGGCGCCTCGATCTGCACGGCGATGACGTCGGCGCGCGGCACCATCACATCCGCGACCCGCACCTCATGCAGGGCCAAAACATTTTTTAAGATGGAGAGTTCCTGCGGCGTGAAGTCGGCGTTCGGTCCGGCGTCGTCCAGCGCGTCCTCGATGTCGTCACGCACGGAAGCCGGTCCAAGCCCGAACAGCGCGCGCAGGCGCTCGAAGAGGCTGGATTGCGATTCTGGCGTCGCTCTTTCAGGCTGCGGCGTTTTCGCTGCAAGCGTCTCGCGTTTTGGCGCCTCGCTCATTCGCGCTCCGCGGGAACATCGTTCGCATAAGGATCGGCGATCGCGAGGCCCGCGAGCACGCGCGTCTCGAGCGCCTCCATCTTCTCCGCTTCATCGCCGCTCTGGTGGTCGAAGCCGACGAGATGCAGGAAGCCATGGACGACGAGATGAGCGAAATGATCGCTCATGCCGATGCGCTCGTCCTCCGCTTCGCGCCGCGTCGTCTCGTAAGCGACGACGATATCGCCAAGGAGCGGGGCCGCGGCGAGCCTTTCGACCGGCGCGGCCGGGAACGACAGCACGTTGGTCGGCTGATCGAGGCCGCGCCAACGCGCATTGAGCGCCCGGATTTGCTCATCATCGACAAGCTGCACGCTGACCTCCGCCTTCTCGCCAAGCGCGACGCCGCAGGCGATCGCGCTCGCCAGCACCGCTCGCTCGGCGAGTTCTTTGGCGCCCGGCAGCGCGGCCCATAGTGGCGAAGGCCGTTCGATGGCGATGTCGAGCTTGATCTGACGCGATTGGGCGTTTGGCTCGGCGCCGCTTCGCGTCGCGCTTTGCGGGCGAGGGCGCTCGAGACGCGACGCTTGACGCCCGCTCTTGTGCGAGGGGCGGGAAGATTCGGGAGAGGGCCGGCGTCCGCGAGCGGAGCCGCTTTGACGTTTCATCGCGCCGGTCCATTCCCCTTGGCGCCCTCGTAAGCCGCAACGATGCGCCGAACGAGATCGTGGCGCACCACGTCGCCCGAGCGGAACACGATATGCCCGACGCCTTCGAGCTTGGACAATAGAGCGACCGCTTCGCTGAGACCCGACCTCTGGCCGGGCGGCAGATCGGTCTGGCTCGGATCGCCGTTGACGATCATCCGGGAACCTTCGCCGAGCCGGGTCAGGAACATTTTCATCTGCATGGTCGAAGCGTTCTGCGCCTCGTCGAGCAGCACCAGCGAATTGGCGAGCGTGCGCCCTCGCATGAAGGCGAGCGGGGCGATTTCGATCATCCCGGTTTCGATGCCGCGCTCGACCATCCGTCCGTCCATGAATTCATAAAGCGCGTCATAAATCGGGCGGAGGTACGGATCGACCTTGTCGCGCATGTCGCCCGGCAAGAAGCCGATCTTCTCGCCGGCCTCGACGGCGGGGCGAGAGAGGATCAACCGTTCGACCACGCCTTGTTCGAGAAGCGAGACGGCGTAGCCGACGGCAAGCCAGGTCTTGCCGGTGCCCGCCGGCCCTTCCGCGAAAATCAGCTCATTGTGCTTCAGCGCCGCCAAATAGAGATTCTGCGCCGCGTTCCTGGCGCGCACGACGCCCCGCTTGCGCGTCTTGATCTGCTGAAACGCCGCCCGCGAATCAGGATCGTTGGGAAAGAGGCTGCCTTGCAGCGCCCCTTCGGCGATGGCGCCCTCGACATCGCCGAGATCGGCCGGCTGGCCTTGCTTGGCGCGCTCATAGAGCATTTCAAAGACCCGTCGCGCGTGCTCGGCCGCCTCTTTCGGGCCCTTGATGACGACATGGTTGCCGTTGGCGTTTGCGGTCACGCCGAGTTTGCGTTCAATGGCGGCGAGATTCTGGTCGTAGTGGCCGAAGACGACCGAGGCAAGGCCGTTGTCGTCAAAAGCGAGCGTGGTCTCAAAAGGTTTGGCGTCGCGCGTTTCGCTGTTCATGCCGGCGTTCGATGGAGAAGCTTGGATAATCGGTCGGTCCTGCGCTCTCAATGAGGCGTCTCCCTGTGAAGCTCTCCTTGAAGTCCGCTGTCGTCGACGATGCGGCCCCGCAACGAATTCGGCCCGATGCTCGTGATCTCGACATCGGCGAGGGCGCCGATCAGTCCTGGATCGCCATTCGTCAGCACCGATTGCATATAGGGCGAGCGGCCGATCAACTGGCCGGCGTGACGCCCGCGCTTTTCGATCAGGACAGGAAGGACACGGCCGATCGCGGCGCGATTGAACGCTTGACGCTGGTCCTCCAGCGCTTGCTGGAGACGCAGCAGTCGCGCGGCCTTGGTCGCCTCATCGACCTGGAGCGCCATTTCGGCGCCGGGCGTGCCCGGCCGCGGCGAATATTTGAACGAATATGACGCCGCGAAGCCGATTTTCGAGGTCAGTTCGAGCGTCTCCTCGAATTCGGCGTCGCTTTCGCCGGGAAAGCCGACGATGAAATCCGACGACAGCGCGATGTCGGGGCGAATGGCGCGCAAATCCGCGACGATGTCGAGATAATCCGCGACCGTGTGGCCTCGGTTCATCGCGGCGAGCACGCGGTTCGAGCCCGATTGCACCGGCAGGTGCAGATGAGGCGCGAGCGCACAATTGTCGCGATGGGCAAGGATCAGCGATTGCGACATGTCGGTCGGATGCGACGTCGTATATCGTACGCGCAGCACGCCGCGACAAGCGGCGACCGCCTTCAACAAATTCGCAAGGTCGCAAGAAGCGCCCTTCTCGCCCGCCCCGTGATAGGCGTTGACGTTTTGGCCGATCAGCATGACTTCGCGCACGCCCGCGGCGGTCAGGCCATTTACCTCTTCGAGAATTTGCGAAACGGGCCGCGAGAATTCCGCGCCGCGCGTATAGGGCACGACGCAAAACGAGCAGAATTTGTCGCAGCCCTCCTGGACGGTGACGAAAGCGCTGACGCCGCGCGCCCGGGTCGCGGCCGGGGCGGCGGCGGGCAGATGATCGAATTTGCTCTCGACGGGAAAATCGGTGTCGACGATTCCCGGCGCGCTTTCCGCCCGGCGCAATAATTGCGACAGGCGGTGGTAATTCTGCGGCCCGACGACGAGATCGACCGCAGGCTGCCGGCGGACGATCTCCGACCCCTCGGCCTGGGCGACGCAACCCGCGACGACGATGGTGGTTCTGAGCCCGTCCGCGTCGCGCTTCTCTTTGAGCTCGCGCGTCTTGCCGAGCTCGGAGAAAATCTTCTCCGAGGCGCGTTCGCGGATGTGGCAGGTGTTCAAGATGACGAGGTCCGCGTCCTCGATCTGGGAGGTCGGTTGATAGCCTTCGCCCGCGGCGACATCGCTCATGCGCTGCGAATCATAGACATTCATCTGACAGCCGAATGACTTGACGAAGACCTTCTTTGCGCCATAGCGGCGCACGGGCTCGGCGGCGCGCGCCAAAGGCGACGGGCGGTCAAGCGTATCGAATCGGACTGCCAACAGGGTCTCCGGGCCAGTCCCCTCATTTAGAACCTTTGGCCCCCGGCGAGAATAGAAGATTTGGCGAATCATCCCTGTGCCGGCGCGAGCCGGGCGCGCTCGGCAAGGGCGCGCACCGCGCGCTCCGTGCGGCGGGCGAGTTCTTTGCGGTGCTCCTGGGGACGAACCGGGATCGGCGCCCCGCAATAGACGTCGCAATCGATCCGGCCGGCCAGCAGAAATCGCCATAAGTGATTGAAAAATCTCATATCGCCATACCAGGCGACCAGCGGCCGCTCGGCGCGTCCAAGCGGCAGGCCATTGCGCCGCGAATAGGCGATGAACAGGGGCTGGATGATTGAGGATTGGCGCGGCGCCCCCGGGCCGAGCGCGATCCGGGGCGCCTCGAAATGGGACGAGCGGAAGCGCAAAATGCGGTTGCCGTCATTGGTCGTCGCTTCGGCGAAGAGGACGACGGCCGCGCCGGCCTGCATCCTCTTGGCCATTTCGGCGTTGACGGCGGGAATTTTGCAGCGCCGGCCGCGATCGACGTAGACGGCGCCTTGCAGGCCGACCAGGAAGCGGGAAAAGAATCCGTCGCCGACCTCTTTCTTGGCGAGAAATTCGGCCGGGCCGACGGCGCCGAGGACCACGATATCCAGCCAGGAAACGTGATTCGGGACGACGAGTTGGGGCCGCATGTCATTTGCGCGTCCGTGCACCCGCAGCCGGACGCCCAGGCCAAAGCAAAGAATACGGTGAAGAAGCGGCGGCAAGCCTTCGCCGAACCGCCGGCCGCGCCGGAGGGCCAGGCGGCGGATCGGAGCGCCGATCAAGACGACGAGGGAGGCTGCGAGCAACGCGACGATGACCCTCAGGAGGATCAACGGGCCGCCGTTGCGAAAGAAGACCGCGGCCAGGCGAAAGGGAGAGGGCGGCGTCAATCAGAGCAAATCCCGACGCAGGACGAGCGCTGTCGCGGCCGTCCCGTCGCTCTTGCGATAATAGCCGCGTCTCTGTCCGACTTCGCGGAAGCCGAATTTGGCGTAAAGAGCGATCGCGGCCGCGTTTTCCCGCTCGACTTCGAGAAAGAGCGTCTTGGCGCCCAGCGAGAGCAATCGCGACATGTGACCGGCGAGCAGGGCCCGTCCGACGCCGCGTCGCCGCAAGGCGCCGTCGACCGCTATGGTCAGGATTTCGGCTTCATCGACGGCAAGGCGCGTCAGAACAAAGCCGCGCAGCTCATCGCTCAAGGGATCGACGGCGGCCTCGCCAGACACCGCGGCGTTGGCAAGAAGCGTCTCGAACTCTTGCGACGACCAGGAATGGGCGAAGCAGGTCGCGTGCAGCGCGGCGCATTGGTCGGCCCGGTCGCTGCGCAATGGGCGAAGGACCGGTTGTGCGACCTTTCGAAACGGGAAGACCATGAAAAGGGTCTCGAGGAAGATCAGACGCCGCTGCGGGCGATGGCGGCGTTTTCGGCGGGCTGGGCGTCGGGCGCTTTGAGATAGAGGGGGCGGGGCGGCGATTGGCTGGGATCGGCGATAAGGCCGAGCCGGGCCACCGCGACAATGTCGGGATAATCCATCTGCCCGGCGATCTCTACGGAGAGACCGATTCGCGCCGCCTCTGAGGCGAGGATCTGGGCGCCGCTGCCGGTCAGTCGCGCCGGCCCGGCGCCGATCGCCCGCGCCGCGTCGCGCGGGCTCGCAAGGCGCGGCGCGAGCAGCGGCCGGCCGTTCGATTCCAGCACTTGCACATAGAGCCGTTCGTGTTTTGCGTCGATCGAGGGCACGATGAACCCCGACCGCGGCTCGGCGAGCAGGGGGCCGGCGAAGGCGATGAGCGTCGAGACCCCGACAACGGGAACCGACAAGCCGAGGCCGATCGCCCGCCCCGTCGCCAGGCCGATGCGAATGCCGGTGAAGGACCCCGGCCCAACAGTCGCCGCGACCCGGTCAAGCGAGGCGAAGCCGCCGTCGACGGCGCTCATCAATCTTTGGAGCAAGGGCGCGAGCGCCTCCGCGTGACCGCGCGCCATGGGCAGCGTCTCCTGCGCGATCGGCTCGGATGCGCCGCTTTCCATCACGCAGGCCGAAACCGCGCCGCAGGAAGTATCGATCGCCAGAATGCGCATTGGCGGTGTGGTATCGCAAAGGAGCTTCGTGGAGAAGTCGGCAAATCCGACCGGGCCGATAACGCCGTCGTACTGCGCCGTCGATCCTTTGGAAACTTCTTTTTCCGAAAATCGGAATTCTTGGCTTCCGAGAGGTCGACGGCGTTGCCTGTCGTGCAACGCCAAGTCACCGCGTGATCAGCGTGCCCGCGCCATGGTCCGTCAGGAGCTCGATGAGAACGGCATGGGGGATCTGGCCGTCGAGGATGACGACGCCTTCGACGCCCTTCTCCAGCGCGTAGATGCAGGTCTCGACTTTTGGAATCATCCCGCCGGTGATGGTGCCGTCGGCGATGAGGCCGCGGATTTGATCGACCTTCAGCTCCCTGATCAGCTGGCTATTCTTGTCCAGCACGCCCGGAACGTCGGTCAGGAGCAGAAGCCGCTTGGCGCCGAGAGCGCCGGCGATGGCGCCGGCGAAAGTATCGGCATTGACATTGTAGGTTTCGCTGTCGGCGCCTTGCGCGACCGGCGCGAGGACGGGGACGATCTCGCGGCCGAGAATCTGATCGAGCACGGTCGTGTCGACCTTGGCCGGCTCGCCGACGAAGCCGAGATCGACGACGTCTTCGATTTCGATATTGCCGGGGCCGGGCGCGCGCATGACTTTGCGCGCGATCACCATATTGCCGTCCTTGCCGCAGAGCCCGACCGCCCGGCCGCCCTCGGCGTTGATGAGGCCGACGATCTGCTTGTTGATCGCCCCGCAAAGGACCATTTCGACGATCTCGACCGTCGCCTTGTCGGTAATGCGCAGGCCGCCGGAGAATCGCGATTTGATGCCGAGCCGCTCCAGCATGACGCCGATCTGCGGTCCGCCGCCGTGCACGACGACCGGATTGACGCCCGATTGTTCGAGCAGGACCATGTCTTTGGCGAAATCGCGCGCCTTGGCCTCGTCGCCCATGGCGTGGCCGCCATATTTGACGACGATGATTGCCTCGTCATAGCGCAGCATATGCGGCAGCGCCTGCATCAGGATTTCAGACTGCTCCTGCGGGCTGGCCTTGCGCGTGTCGTTCATTAAGGGCTCCGGATCGGCCGCGGGGGTGTTCTAAAGACTTAAGGGACGAAGCTCAACGACGGTCAGGCTCGCGCAACGATTTGACGGTCAGCGCGGCGCCCGGCCTTAGCGTTCCGACCGCCTCGCCATTCCAGTTGCGGATCGTCGGCGACAGCCTCGCCTCGACGATCGCCCGCTCCTTTTCGCCGAGCGGCAGGAACCGCGCGATGACCGCCGCCATCGCGACTTCTGCGGCGCGGCCGGCGCCGTCGTCGCATTTGATCGCGACGCCAAGGCCGAGTTCGGGCAAAGCCGCGCAATAGACGCCTTCAGCGCCGGTCTTGACGAAGGCGCGCTCGCCCAGCCCCGCCATCAGTTCGGTGTCGAAGCGTCCGGCGCCCGCGACGAGATAGGGATGGGCCGCGCAGGCGGCGCGGATGCGTTTTGCCGCCGCCGCGCGGTCCGGCGCGAGACCGGCGCCCGTCCCCAGCCGCGCAAAGGCCAGGGCCAAGGCGCGAAGCGCGATCGCATAGGTCGGGACCGCGCAGCCGTCGACGCCCCATGGCGCATCGTCGAGCTTCGTCGCCGACATTTCGCCAAGCGCGGCGCGGACCTGGCGTTGGGCGAAATGATCGCGCTTCACATAATTCTTGGGCGCGACGCCGGCGGCCGAGCATAGGCAAATGAAGCCGGCGTGCTTGCCCGAGCAATTGTTGTGCAGAGCATTCGCTGTCGCGCCGGAGGCGGCGAGAGCGCGGGCGGCGGCGGCGTCGAGCGGCCAATGGACGCCGCATTCGAGCGCGCTTTCATCGCAGCCGCATTTGGCGAGCATCGCCCTGGCGGTCTTGACATGGATAGGCTCGCCCGAATGCGAGGCGCAGGCGAGCGCGATTTCGGCGTCGCTCAAACCAAGGCGATGGGCGCCGCCGCTTTCGATCAGCGGCAAAGCCTGGAGAGCCTTGACGGCGGAGCGCGGAAAGACCGGCGCTTCAACGTCGCCCTGCGCGAAAACGAGCCGGCCGTCGCAATCGCTGACGGCGAGCGCGCCGCGATGCCGGCTCTCGACCCTCGATCCGCGCGTCGTCTCGACGAGAACCGGATTGCTCATAGGCTCGTCATTTGGGGTTCGTCGCCTGGGGCTTGTTGATTGCGTCGGCGAGGATACGCCGCCTTGCGCGCCTTTCGACGTTCGAGGCGCACGAGCCGTGCTCGGCGTCAAGCCCAAGCGCGCGTCGCTACGCTTCGCTCCGCGCGGCTTGACCCCTCCGCGGCTCAGGCTCTCGGTTGACATGATCTTTGCTGACGAAAGCCGGCCAAGGGCCGTCTTTGCGCCGCAAAGACCATGAGGACAAAAAGCCGCATCGGGCCGGCGTCGTCACCGCGAAGCGGCCGAAACGAAGTGGAGGAGCGCCGAAGGCGCTTGACGATGTCGGGCCGATGTGGCCCGCCTCGGCGCGATGCGCCCGTGGAGCGACCTGCGGTGCAGGCACCCGGCGCGCCTCATCAAGCGAGCCTTTCGGCGATGGCCTTGCCGGCGTCGATCGTGTCGGCGGGGCCGCCGAGGTCGCGGGTCCTGAGGCGCGGCTCGGCCAGCGCGCTTTCGATCGCGTGTTCGATCGCCCGCGCCGCTTCGCCTTCGCCCAAGTGATCGAGCATCATCGCCGCCGACCAGATCTGGGCGACCGGATTGGCGATTCCCTTGCCGGCGATGTCCGGCGCCGAGCCATGCACGGGCTCGAAGAGCGAGGGGAAATCGCGCTCAGGATTAATGTTGCCGGACGGGGCGATGCCGATCGAGCCGGCGCAGGCCGGGCCGAGATCGGAGAGAATGTCGCCGAAGAGATTAGACCCGACGACGACGTCGAACCAATCAGGGTGCAATACGAAATGGGCGGTGATGATGTCGATATGGTACTTGTCCCATCGTACTTTTGGGTAGTTCGTCGCCATCGCCTCGACGCGTTCGTCCCAATAAGGCATCGTGATAGATATACCGTTGGACTTGGTCGCCGAGGTCAGGTGCTTCTTCGGCCTCGAGGCGGCCAGATCGAACGCGAATTTAAGGATTCGGTCGACGCCGTGACGCGTCATCACCGTCTCCTGCACCACAGTTTCGCGCTCCGTCCCGGCGAAGATGCGTCCGCCGATCGAGGAATATTCGCCTTCCGTGTTCTCTCGTACGACATAGAAGTCGATATCGCCCGGCTTGCGGCCGACCAGCGGGCATGGCGTGCCCGGCATCAGCCGAACCGGACGCAAATTCACATATTGATCGAACTCGCGCCGCATCGGAATCAGCGAACCCCACAGCGAGACATGGTCCGGCACGATCGCCGGCCAGCCGACGGCGCCGAAGAAAATCGCATCGTGCCGGGCGAGCTGTGATTTCCAGTCTTCCGGCATCATCACGTTGTGGCGCCGCCAATAGTCGACGCAGGCGAAGTCGAACGAGGAGAATTCGAGGTTGAAGCGGAATTTCTTGGCCGCCGCTTCAAGCGCGCGCAAGCCCTCGGGCATGACCTCTTTGCCGATCCCGTCGCCGGGAATGACGGCGATGCGGTAGCTGCGATTGGAACTGACTTTCGAATCCACCGACGGTCTCCTTTTCCGCGCATTCCGTCTCGAGCGGCGAGAATGGCCAAGGCGCGGCGGCTGTCAATGAGAGTCTCGGCGAGACGGCGCGCCATGTCAGGAAAGCATGGCGTCGCCGGCCATTTGCGTCGTTCTCGACATCAAGGTTCGATGTCTCGAATGTGAACTCGTCTCACCTTGAATTGCGTGGCGGGAAACGGGTGGCGGGTCGTCGGCGGCCTCGCCTAAATGGCGCGTCCTTTCGTCAACAGCGGCCCGCCCAAGTGACTTTCAAACGTTCCCGCCTTCCGCCCGCCTTCGCCCGTCTCGCCTGGTCGAACCTTGCCGCGCAATGTTCCGAGCAGATGGCGCTTGCAGCGGCGACGATCGTCGCCGTTCTGTTGCTCGACGCCGACGGCGCCGAAACGGGGCTGTTGCAGACGGCGCAGACGCTGCCGTTCCTCATCCTGTCGCTGCCAGCCGGCGTGCTCGCCGATCGCGTCTCGCGGCGCGGCTTGATGGTTGTCGCCGAGGCGGCGCGGGCGGTCTCGCTGGCGCTCGTCCTCGCTCTGATCGCCAGCGGAGAACTCAATCTCGCGGCGCTCGCCGCGCTCGGCTTTGCCGGCGCGACGGGGACGGTCGCTTACAGCGTCGCCGCGCCGGCGATGGCGCCGCTCCTCGTTCCGCGCGAGGTGTTGAGCCTCGCCAATCGGCGGCTCGAACTTGCGCGAAGCTCGGCTTTCGCTGCCGGTCCAGCGCTCGGCGGCGCGCTCGTTGGCTGGTCCGGCGCGCCCGCCGCCTATGTCGTTGCGACGGCGCTCTCCCTTTTCGCCGTCTGCACGCTGGCCCGGCTGCCCGATGACAGGGCCCCGACAAAAGGCGTGCGGCGCCATCCGATCCATGACCTTGTCGAAGGGGCGCGTTTCGTTATCGGCCATTCCCTGTTGCGGCCGCTGCTGATCGTCGCCATCGTCTTCAACGTCTCGTGGTTCGTCCTGCAGGCGATCTATGCGCCTTACGCCATCCGCCATCTCGGCCTCAGCGCTTCCGGCGTCGGGGCGACTCTCGGCGCTTATGGCGCCGGCATGGTCGCCGGCGCGCTCGGCGCGCCGGCTCTCGGAAGATTGCTCTCCTTTGGCGCGATGATCGTCGTTGGACCCTTCAGCGCCTTCATCGCCTCCTTGCTGATGGCGGCGACAATGTTGGCGCCCTCCGGCGCGCTCGCCGCCGTGAGCTTCTTTTTGTTCGGCGCCGGTCCGGTGATTTGGGCCATCACGACAACGACGCTGCGCCAGACGGTGACGCCGAACGCCATGCTCGGTCGCGTCTCGGCGATCACCGTCACTGCGACCTACGGCGCGCGTCCGATCGGGGCGGCGATCGGAGCGGCGGCGAGCGCAGGCTTCGGGCTCGAAGCGTGCCTGACGATTTCGGCGATCGGGTTTTTCCTTCAGTTCCTGGCGATCCTCGCCTCCGCGCCGCCGCGGCTCGTAGCGCTGCCTGGGGCGGCGGAGTGAGTTGGTCCATGCGTACTTCGTCCAAAGTACAGAGCCAAGGCCTCCACCCCCTCCAGGGCCGCGCCGCCTCATCGCCGTCAAGCGCCTTCGGCGCTTCTCCGCTTCGCTTCGACCCTCCGGGTGACCGCGACGAGCCGGCTCGGCATATTGGTTGTCAGGATGTTTTGGTGAGCGAACCGGCCGGAGGCCGATGTCGTCACCAAAACATCCTGACCACAAAACGCAATCGACGCGCGGAGGGGTCAAGGCTCGCGAAGCGACCGGCGAAGCCGGCTTGGCCTTGACGCCGAGCACGGCGATGGCAGTCGGGCGTCGACGCTAAGGATACGTACGTCGTGCAGGGTACGGAGCGAGACCGCGAAATACCCGCGAGCCACGCAGCCACGCAGCCTCATCGCCGTCAAGCGCCTTCGGCGCTTCTCCGCTTCGCTGAGACCCTTCGGGTGACTGCGATGAGGCGGCGCGGCATGTCGGTCGTCAGGAGGTTTTGGTGACGATGCCGGCCGTTGGCCGGTTCGCTCACCAAAACTTCCTGACAACAAAACGCAATCGACGCCGAGCACGGCGATGGCAGTCGAGCATCGGTGCAATGGATGGCGTACTTCGTTCGAAGTACAGAGCCAAGATCGCCACCCGCCGTGGAGGCAATCGACGCGCAGAGGGGTCAAGGCTCGCGAAGGGACATAGCCCGTCGAGAGATGGGCGTTCTTCCCGACCGCCCTATGCGAAGCCAGCTTGGCCTTGACGCCGAGCACGGCGATGGCAGGAGGGTACGCGGCCCCTCACCCCCGCCCGACGTAGGGCATCTTCGTCGCCATGATCGTCATCGTCAGAATATTCGTCGTCAGCGGCAGGCTCGCCATATGGACGATCGCCTTGCCGACGTCATCGGGGTCGATCGTCGGTTCGATGGCGATGCGCCCGTCGGCCTGGGGCACGCCTTGGGTCATCTTGCGCGCCATATCGGTCAAAGCGTTGCCGATGTCGATCTGACCGCAGGCGATGTCGTATTTGCGGCAGTCGAGCGCGATGGATTTGGTGAGGCCTGTGATCGCGTGTTTGGTCGCGGTGTAGGGCGCCGAATTCGGCCGCGGCGCATGCGCGGAAATCGAGCCGTTGTTGATGATGCGGCCGCCCTTCGGCGTCTGGTTCTTCATGATCGAAATCGCGCCCTGCGCGCAGAGGAACGAACCGGTGAGATTGACGTCGACCACGGCCTTCCATTGCTCGTAAGCCAAATCCTCGAGCGGCACGCCCGGCGCGCCGGCGCCGGCGTTGTTGAACAGAAGATCGAGGCGGCCGAAGGCATCGCCGACCCTGGCGAACAGCGCCTTGACCGCGTTGGGATCGCCGACGTCGCAAGGGGCCACGATGGTCTTGCGGCCGAGCGCGCGGATGTCGCTGGCGGTCTCTTCGAGCGGCTCCGCCCGTCGGCCGGTCAAGGCGATGTGCCAGCCTGCTTTGGCGAGCGCCAGGCACGCGGCGCGACCGATGCCGACGCCGGCGCCGGTGACGAGCGCATATTTTTCTTCAGCCATTGACGTCCTCCCTTGGGCCTTTTTCTCAACTCGCGCGCTGCTATAGCAAAGGCGGCGCGCCGACGTCAGCCGGTTCGGCCCCCGCCCGCCGCCACAGGTCCGGCCCGATGCGCCAGAGCACTGCGCCCAACACGAGAGCGCCGCCGATCAGCGCCGTCGGGCCGGGATTCTCGCCGAAAGCGAAGAATACCCATAAGGGCGCGAGCACCGCCTCGGCCATGTTGATCAAAGCGGATTCAGCGGCCGGAATATATTTCGCGCCTTCCATGAACATCACGAAGGCGACGCAGATCGTGGCGAAACCGAAGGCCGCCAAGATGAGAAGATCGGCGGCGCCGATGGGCTGACGCGGCGCGAGGCTGAAGGCGACGATCGCCGATATCGCCGATCCCAACGTGTTGATCGAGGTCAGCGACATTTCGGGATGGCGGCGTTGCAGCACCAGCATCAGTCCAAAGCCGATCGTCATCACGAAGGAAAGGCCCTGGCCCATGAGGCGGCCGGCCCCTGCGGCGCCGCTGACCATCACGACGACGCCGGCCAGCGCCAAACTCGCCGCGGCGAGGGTTCTGGCCGATGGGCGCTCGCCGAGCAGCGCAAAGGCGAGACCGGCGGTGACGAAGGGAAGGGTCGAATAGATCACCATCACGTCCGCGACGGTGGTCACCCTTATTGCCGCGATATAGGACGTCATCGCCGCGGCGGCCAGAACGACGATCAGCGGCGCCAAAGGCGAGCCGAGACCAAAGCGCGGACCGAGCAGGCCGCGCCGCCATTCGATGACTGCGACGAGACTTAGGAAAAGCGCGCCAAAGCCGGCGCGGCCGGCGAGCAGCGCCCAAACGTCGAGATGGCCCAATAGACGCGTGAATACGCCCGCCGAGCTCCAGATCAGCGTCGCGACGCTCGTCAGAATGAGCCCACGCCGGCGCGCCGCGTCCCCGCCCAGCATGGGCTCTCCTTGATTTTCGATTCGGCGTTCCTCGCCCATAGCGGCAGGACGAGGAGCCTCGCGTCAAGCCGCCGCTTTTCAGGGCCGCCATGCGAAAATCGGCTGGCGGCTTCGCGCGATCGCGTCGTCGGCGCCGGCGAGGCGGCAAGGCCGGCAGTCTGAAGGTTGACGACGAACTCGAATGTCGTCTGTTCTCGATCGGCGCCTGCCGCCAGGGCTCGATCCATCGGATACGAGGCCCATCGCGCCATCGCGCGCGCGCCCCTCGCGGCTGCATCTGCTAGGCTGCAAGGCCTCGAAGGAGACGCTGAGATGACGCCGCTGCCTGTGCTGGATATCGAAGTGCGGTCGGATTGGATCGACTACAACGGCCACATGAACGACGCCTGCTATGCGATCGCCTTCAGCCGCGCGGGCGACGCTTTCATGGAGTCGATCGGCCTTGGCCCGGCGGGGCGCTCATCGACCAAACGATCGATCTTCACGCTGGCGATCGTGATCCGCTTCATCGCCGAAGCGAGACTCGGCGACGTCTTGAGCGTCAGCGTCCAGATTCTCGAATGCGACAGAAAACGGCTGCGTTTCTGGCTGGAGGCGCGCAAAGGGGGCGAACCGGTCGCGACCAGCGAGCAAGTGCTGACCTGCGTCGATCTTTCCGGCGAGAGGCCGCGCGCGGCGGAATTCCCCGCCGAAGTCGCAGCGAAGCTCGAGGCGCTGGCGCGCGACCACGCCGAGTTGCCGACGCCGCTTGAAGCGGGGCAGGGCCTTACCTTGAAGCGGCGCTCGGCCTTCTCGGTGACGCCTTAAGTACGAGACCTCGCCGGCCTGGCCTCAAGTGAGGCTTCGCGTCGCCTTCTCCGCGCGATACAGCGCCCCGAACCGGCTGAGACGCGGCGCGTGAAAGGCGGCCTGGTCCGCCCGCGGCTCGAAGCGCCGCTGCACTTTGGGCATCGCGCATATCGTCGCTTCGTCGCCGGCGCCGGCGGCGAGCATGGCGAGCCGCGCCGCGCCGACCGCCGCGCCAGCCTCCGCGCCCTCGGGCAGATCGATGATGAGGCCGGTGACGTCGGCGATCATCTGCGCCCAAAAGGCGCTGCGCGCGCCGCCGCCGACGATCAATGTGGATTTCGGCGCGGCGCCGGCGGCTTCGACGACATCAAGGCCGTCGGCGAAGGCGAAAGCGACCCCCTCCATCACCGCGAAGACAAGCGCCTCGGCGCCATGTTCGGCGCGGAGCCCGGCGAAGAGGCCGCTCGCCGATGGATCGTTGTGCGGCGTTCGCTCGCCGCTGAGATAGGGCAGGAACAGCGGCGCATTGGCGATATTCTCAGGTCTTGCCGCAAAAGCCTCGGCTTCTCCGATCAGCCCGGCGATGTCGTCCTGTCGTCGCAGGATTGCGGCGATCCAACTCAGGGCGGACGCCGCCGACAGCATCACGGCCATTGCGTGCCAGCGGCCCGGCAAAGCGTGACAGAAGGCGTGCAAGGTTCGCTCGGGCAAGCTGACGAAACGATCCGTGACCGCGAAAATCACGCCCGACGTGCCAAGCGAAACGAGGCCCTGGCCGGCGCTGGTCGCCCCGATCCCGACCGCCGCCGCGGCGTTGTCGCCGGCGCCGCCGGCGATCGGCACGCTGCGCCCCGCCAGTCCCCAGCGGCTCGCGGTCGCCGCCGACAAATGCGCGGAAACCTCGGAGCCCTCGACGAGGCGCGGCATCGCCGCTTCGCTCAAACCGCAGGCGGCGAGGAGCTCGGCGTCCCAGCGGCGTTTCGCGACGTTCAGCCACAAAGTGCCCGAGGCGTCGGACATTTCGGAGACGTGCTCGCCGCTCAGCGCCAGCCGCACGTAATCCTTGGGCAGAAGCACCCGCGCCGTCGCGGCGAATATGTCAGGCTCATGTTTGGCGACCCAAAGGAGCTTCGGCGCAGTAAAGCCCGCCATTGCGATATTGCCGGCGCGGCGGCGCGAATCGGGAACGCGGCGCTCGATTTCGGCGCATTCGGCGAAGGAGCGCCCGTCGTTCCAGAGAATCGCCGGACGCAACACACGGTCGTCCCTGCCCAGAAGAACCGCGCCGTGCATCTGGCCGGAGAGACCGACGCCTTCAAGTCGCCCGAAAGCCGCGCCGGCTTCGCGGCGAAGCGCTGCGACCGCGTCCTCGACGCCCTGCGTCCAATCGAGCGGATTTTGCTCGCTCCATAGCGGATGGGGCCGCGACACCGCGAGCGGCGGCGCGGTTTCCGCGATCAATCGCTGTTCTTCATCGATTAGAACGGCCTTGATCGACGATGTGCCGATGTCCAGGCCAAGAAACGCGCCTCGCGCCATTGACGCCGCTCCCCTTGCAGTATCGCCGCGCTTGTCGGCGTCTTGATGGACGGAGGGCCCATAGGCCCCTACAAGCGAAGGCCCCGGCGTCGCCGCCGAGGCCCTTGATCACAAAAGCGGCGGCGCGAGCCGCGCTACTTGCTAAGGACGCCTCAACCAGCGCGCAGATTGCCCGCCGAAGACTTGCCTGTGCGCTTGTCGGCGACAACCTCAAAGGCGATTTTCTGACCTTCGACGAGGTCGCGCAAGCCGGCGCGCTCGACGGCGCTGACGTGAACGAACACGTCCTTGCCGCCGTCGTCGGGCTGGATGAATCCGTAGCCCTTGGTTGCGTTAAACCACTTCACAGTTCCCGTAGCCATGGGAGCCTTCCTTAGAGTCCAACAGGTACTTTCTGGCGCAGAGCGCCGGCCAATTATCGATGTAAGGGAGGTCGTCAGCACGCATCTCGACAATGCGAGGCCAAGTCTTTCGGCCGAAATCGATGCGCACCAAATAATCGATCGTGATGTTGGAATCAAGGCGCCGCTCGGCTCGCCGCGGGCGCGCCGGGGCGATCGGATTTGGCGTTTGCGAACGTCCTTTTCGCGTCGTGTGGGGCCGCGACTGCGTCGTAAATTCGTCGTCCAAGGATTGAGCTGGCGCCGGCGGCGGGCTACTTTTCGAGGCGACAGGGCGCTTTAAGGCCATGTGAGAGCCGAGTCGTCAGCGGACGCCAAGTATGAGCGCTCGGACCTGCGGGTTGCCGATCGATTCGAGCGAAGCCGCGCGCTTGCGTTCGCCCCGCCCGCTCCTTTAAGTCTGGCGGCCCAGGCGTGAAGGCGAGTTGAGCCGACGCAACATCCCACTGGTTCACATCCGGCCAAGTCGGAGCGACATGTTTGCAACCTTGCTGGCGACCGGCCGTCCC
>DASZFX010000288.1:0-10484 GCA_035939375.1 Roseiarcus sp. | reverse complement strand
CGCCTCGACCGCATGAACGAGCGCGTCGACGCCGGTCGCTGCAGTGAGGGACGCCGGCAGGCTCACCGTGAGTTCTGGATCGAGCACGACCTCATCGGCTTTGATCTCGTCGCCCCACAACCAGACCTTGGCATGATCGTCTCTCGTCAGGATCGCTGTGCGTGTTGTCTCGGAGCCGGTGCCGGAAGTCGTCGGCGCGCAGATTTTTTTCAGTCCCCGCGGCGGCAGCTTGTTGGCGAGCAGCGCGTAATGTCCCGCCGATTGGGCGCCCGGCGCGATCGCGGCGACCGCCTTGCCGAGATCGAGCGCCGAGCCGCCGCCGATCGAGACGACCACGCTTGCCTTCTCGCGTCTGGCGATCTCGGCCCCGGCGTCGGCCTGGGCGATCGTCGGGTCGCTCTGAAAGGCGTCGAAGATGGTGAGCGAAACGCCGCCCTTGCGCAATTGCGCAGCGGTCTCAGCGATCAGCCCGGTCGATTTCAGGCCGGAATCGGCGACGAGAAGCGCGTGAGGTTTTTCCCCGCTCAAGGCGAGAGCCGCGATCTTTTCGCGCGCGCCGACGCCGGCCGCGATGCGAGGAATGCGCGCAAGTTCGTAGACGCTCATTGTCGAAGGCTCACATCAGGCGGCTGTTGAGAAAGAGCGCGATGCGCTCCGAATGGGAAGGCCTCTCACAATCGCCCCTTTGGCGGCGCGGCGGAATCGTCTTTTGAAGATGCGGCGATCGCAAATTGTCATGGGCGGGCCTCGCCGTCCTTGCGTGACGGGCGGTCTCGTTTCCTAGTGAATCTCAGGCTCGGCCAGCGCTTCGCCACGCATGAGAAAATCAAAGTCGCAGCCGTCGTCGGCCTGGCCGATCGATCGCGCGAAAAGCGCGCCATAGCCGCGCGACAGGCGCGGCGGCCGGGAGGCGAAAGCGGCCCGGCGCCGCGCGAGCTCCCCGTCCGCGACATCGAGCGTCAGGCTGCGCTGATCGACATCGACGGCGATCATGTCGCCGGTTCGCGCCAGCGCGAGCGGACCGCCGATGTAGGATTCCGGCGACACGTGCAGCACGCAGGCCCCATAGCTGGTGCCGCTCATCCGCGCATCGGAGATACGCAGCATGTCGCGCACGCCATCCCGCACCAGCTTCCTCGGGATCGGCAACATGCCCCATTCCGGCATGCCGGGCGCGCCCTGGGGTCCGGCGTTTTGCAGCACGAGAACGTGATCGGGCGTCACGGAAAGATCGTCGCGTTCGACCGAACTCGCCATCTCGTCGTAGCTCGAAAACACCAGCGCCGGGCCGCGATGGCGGCGAAGCCGCGGCTCGGCAGCCGCCGGTTTCATCACTGCGCCGCGCGGCGCGAGATTGCCGGTCAAGACGGCGAGGCCGTCGCTTCCGGCGACCGGATCATTGAGCGGGCGCACCACCTCGTCGCGCCAGACTTTTGCGCCCGCGACGTTATCGGCGAGCGTCAGGCCGTTCACGGTTCGCAACTGAAGATCGAGGAGAGGGCCGAGCCGCGCCAGGAAGGCCGAGAGGCCGCCGGCGTACCAAAAGTCCTCCATCAGGAATTGACCGGTCGGCCTGATGTTCGCGATGACGGGCGTGCGCCGCGCGATCTCGTCGAAGCGCTTGAGATCAAGCGGAACGCCGGCGCGCCGCGCCAGCGCGATCAAATGGATGATCGCGTTGGTCGAGCCGCCGAGCGCCATCAAGGCGACGATCGCATTGTCGAAAGAAGCATTGGTGAGGATCGCGGAAGGCTTCAAATCCTCGAAAACCATTTCGACCGCGCGCCGTCCGGTCTCAGCCGCCATGCGGCCATGGCCGGAATCGGCGGCGGGAATCGCAGAGGCGTTGGGCAGCGTCAGTCCCAAGACTTCGGCGAGCGCCGTCATCGTCGCCGCCGTGCCCATCGTCATGCACACGCCATAGGAGCGGGCGACGCCCGCCTCCATCTCTCGCCAGTCCTCTTCGCTGATCCGTCCGGCGCGCCTCTCGTCCCAATATTTCCAGACGTCCGAACCGCTGCCGAGGCTTTGGCCGCGATAGGCGCCGCGCAACATCGGCCCGGCGGGCATGAAAATCGCCGGCAAATCGGCGCTGATCGCGCCCATCAGCAAGGCCGGAGTCGTCTTGTCGCAACCGCCCATCAGCACCGCGCCGTCGACCGGATGCGAGCGGATCAGCTCCTCGGTCTCCATCGCCAGGAAATTGCGGTAGAGCATGGTCGAAGGCTTGACGAAGGTTTCGGAGAGCGACATCGCGGGCAGTTCGATCGGAAACCCGCCGGCCTGCAACACGCCGCGCTTCACATCTTCGACGCGCGTCTTGAAATGCGCGTGGCAGGGATTGATGTCGCTCCAGGTGTTGATGACGGCGATGACCGGTTTGCCGGCGAAATCCTGCGCGTCATACCCCATTTGCAGCATGCGCGAACGGTGCCCGAACGAGCGCAGGTCCTGCGGTCCGAACCAGCGGAAGCTTCGCAATTCCTCAGGACGCTTCTTTTTCACGGGGCACGTTTCGATGCGGCGATTTCTTGAAGTTGCGCGCTGAGCCTATCACGCCGAAGGACGGGCGCCGAAATCCAGCTGCGGCCGCAGGCTTGCGAGCGCGCTTATGATGGCGCGGGCGCGCGCCGACGTGAACAGGGCGTCGATGTCGCCGGGGAGCCTTCGCCGCCAATTCGGCCGTTCCTTGTCGGTGCCGGGAAGGTTGGTGGCGATTGTTTCGCCGGCGAGATCGTCGATTTGGGCGAGAGCGAGAAGCGACGGGGCGCTGGCGACAAAGGCATGGATCGCCGCAGCGAGTGCGCCCGGGGCCGGCGCGTCGGGTTCGGGCGACGCGGCGATGAGACCCGCGGCGACGAGGGCGGCGACGAGGGCGCCTTTCTCTTCGGCCCGCGCCTTCCTCTCGCGCTTTTCGCTGTTTGCGTCGATCAGGTTTAGCGCTTTGCGCTCGGCGATGTCGGCGCCGCTCCACCAGCCGGCGAGCGTCGGCAGATCATGCGTCGAGACGCAGGCGACGGCGAGCGCCGGATAGGTTTGCGGCGGGCGAAAAGCGCCCTTGTCGTATTCGAACCACACAACGCGCATGCCGAGCATATCTGCCGCGGCGAGCGTATCGCGAAAGCCCTCGGGCACGGTGCCGAGATCCTCGCCGACGACGACGCATTGGCGGCGTTGACTTTCGAGCGCGAGGACGCCGATCAGATCACGCAACGGATAGACCACATAGGCGCCCTCAGCGGGCTTGGCGCCCTTTGGCACGAGGAACAAGCGGGTCAGGCCCATGGCGTGATCGATGCGCAGGAGGCCGGCGTGGCGCATATTGGCCGCGAAGAGCCCGGCAAAGCCGCGCCAGCCATCGCGCGCCGAAGCGAGAGGGTCGGGGGCCGGCAAATGCCAGATCTGTCCGTCGCGCGAGAAAGGATCGGGCGGCGCGCCGATCGAGACGCCGTCCGCGAGTTCGCCGGCGCGCGCCCAAGCTTCCGCCCCGTCGGGCGCAGCGCCAATGGCGAGGTCGCGGTAGAGGCCGAGCCTGAGCCCGCCCGCCTTGGCGCGCGCGGCGGCGCCGGCGAATTGGCGATCGGCGAGCCATTGGAGGAACATCGCGTATTCCACCCTGTCGCGCAGCCGGTCGGCGATCACGCGCATCGCGGCCGGAGCGCCGTCGCGCAAATCGCGCGGCCATTCCCGCCAGTCTCCGCGCGAGGGTCCCTCGATTATCGCCTGAAAGCAGGCGAAGCGCCTCAGGACTTCCCCGCCGGCAGCGACATAGCGGTCGTATTCCGCAAAGAGCGGATCGTTCGGCTGCGCGCGACGGGTCTTTTGAAAGGCTGCAAAGCGCGCCTCCAGCAAGAGGCTCTTCAAACCCCAGACGCGCGGGTAGTCGATCGTTTGCGCCGTGCTGACTTCGGCGATTTCCCGCGCCTTCTCCAAGGCGCGTTCGACGAAATCGGCGTCGCTCGGCAGCGATGCGCCGTCGAGCGCGTCGATATGGATCGGGTCGAGAAAGCGTCGGTCCGACGGATGATAGGGGCTGGCGCGTTCGCGGTTCTGGGCGAACAGCATATGCAGCGGATTGACGCCGAGCGTCGCCGCGCCGGCGGCGCCGGCGGCCGCGCCCAATCGCGCGAGCGTCGAAAAATCGCCGACGCCCTGATCGCCGACCCGGCGCTGCGCATAGAGTTGAGCGCTCAATCCAAAGGCGCGGCGCCGCGCGATCTCCGGCAAATAGGCTTTGCGCGGCGCGATCGTGAGATCGCAGGTCGTCTCTCCGGCGATCAGTACATGTCTGCCGAGCGGCAGCGCCGGCAGAGGAAGGCGGCGCTCGACGATCTCGCGCCCGTCGCTAAGCGCGAGGCGGCGCGTTTCGGCATCGGGCTTGATGGCCGTTTCGCGACCATCCTCGTAACGGAGCGTGACTTCGCCGACCGCGAGCGACGCGGGATCGTTGCGCAGCGGCGCGACGGGGACTTCGCCTTCGCGCGCGACCAGATAGAAGGGCAGGGGGCGCCGCTCGCGCTCCTCGACGAGGCGCCCGAGGGATTCGCGCGCCACGGCGTCGCTGGAGGCCGGCAGGCGAAAAGCAGCGAGCAACGCGATCTTCGTCTCGCGATTGACTTGGGTGCGCGCCCCGTCGATGGCCCACCATTCCTTGGCGATTCCCGCGGCGTTGGCCAGCTTGTCGACGATCGCCGGGTCGCTCGCGGCCTTCGGCTTCCGCGCTTGCGGCGCCACGGATTCGGCAAGGATCAGCGTGGCGCGTGGCGGGCAGGCGAGTTTCGTGTTGGCCGCGACATCTTGCGAGGGCGAAGTGGAATCGAGAAGGACGCGCCAGGCCATCCCCTGGCGCGGGCTCGGCAAGGCGACCGCAGCGCCGTCATGGCCGCGATTGAGGACGATCGCGACGCGATCGATCTCGCCGCCGGGGCGCGGCGCGGCGAAAACGACGACCAATATGCGTCCTTCCGGCTCCTCCCATTGCTGGGCCGTGCGCAATGGACCCTCGGCGTCGCGCCATTCGACGTCGGCAAGGCCGCTGGCGTCAAAGGGCTCGCCGCTGAGGAACGCATCGCGCGACAGCGCGGGATGATCGCGTCTGATCGCGATCAGGCGCTGCGTATAGTCGATGAGCGCCGCGTCGGCCTTGGGCCAGTCGATCCACGAAATCGCGTTGTTCTGGGCGTAGGCGTTGTTGTTGCCGTCCTGGCTGTAGCCGAGTTCTGCGCCCATCGGCAGCATCGGCGCGCCGCGCGAGACAAAGAGAAGTGAAAGCAGGTTGCGCATGTCGCGCGCGCGCGCCGCCTTGATCGCGGGATCCTCGCTCGGGCCTTCGACGCCTTCGTTCCACGAGTGATTGTCGTTCGAACCGTCGCGATTGTTCTCGCCATTGGCCTCATTGTGCTTTTGCTCGTAAGAGACGAGATCGGCCAAAGTGAAGCCGTCATGCGCGACGACGAAGTTCACGCTGTTGGTCGGCCCCGGCGCATGAGGGAAAATGTCACGCGAGCCGGCGATGCGTGTCGCGATCTCGCCGCGCACATAAGGATCGCCGCGCCAGAAACGCCGCGCCGCGTCGCGAAAGCGATCGTTCCATTCGCTCCAGCCCTCCGGAAAATCGCCGAGCCGGTAGCCCCCAGGGCCGATGTCCCAAGGCTCGGCGATCAGTTTCGCGGCGCCCAGCACGTCGTCCCTTTTGATCGCCGCAAAAAGCGGCGCTGCGGGATCGAAACCGCTGTCGCGCCGGCCGATCGAGGTCGCGAGGTCGAAGCGAAAACCGTCGAAGCCGCCGATGATCATCCATCGCCTGAGGCTTTCGATCGAAAGGCGCAGCATGGGTTCGCGGTCGAGCGCGAGACAATTGCCGCAGCCCGTGTCGTTGACATAGTGGGCGGGGTCGCCGGGAAGCAGGCGATAGTACGCCGCGTTGTCGAGGCCTCGCATCGAGAGAGTCGGTCCGAATTCGTCGCTCTCGCCGCTGTGATTGAGCACGACGTCGAGGATGGCTTCGAGACCGGCGGCATGCAGGGCGTCGGTCGTCTGCCGGACTTCCCGCCAGCCTCCCGGCGCAAGACGCGGATCGGGCGCGCCGAGGACGATTGGATTGTAGCCCCAGGCGTTGGCGAGACCGAGCGGGGGCAGGTGGCGTTCATCGACGAAGGCATGCGCCGGCATGATCTCGACGCTGGTGACGCCGAGCCTGACGAGATGGTCGATCACTTTTGGATGGGCGAGGCCCGCGAAGGTTCCTCGCTGCGCTTCCGGCACGTCGGGGTGAAGCCGGGTGAAGCCGCGCAGATTGAGCTCGTAGAGGATCGTCTGCCCCCACGGGATGTTGAGGCGGCCCGGCGCGGCGCTCGAGGGCGCGCCGGCGACGCATTTCGGCATGAAGGCCGCGCTGTCGGCGGCGCGTTCGAACATCGCGCCATTGAGTTTGAACGGGCGATCAAGCGCGAAAGCGTAAGGGTCGGCGAGCAGCTTCGCCGGATCGAACCGCTGGCCGTCTTCCGGCGCAAAGGCGCCGTAGGCGCGCAGACCGTAGAGCGCGCCGGCTTTCACTCCGGGGATGAAGCCGTGATGGATGTCGCCGGAGCGCGCCGGTAGTCGGACGCGAGCGATCTCGGCGTCGCCGGCCTCGCCAAAGAGGCAGAATTCGATCGCCTCGGCATGGGCGGAATAGACCGCGACATTCGCGCCTTCCGGGCCGATGGCGACGCCGAGCGGCGTCGGCTCGCCGGCGCCCGCGTTCATTGGGCTTCCGCGAGGACGGGCTGCCGCGACGCAGCAATGGCGCGATAGAGCGCGGCGTAATGTTTCGCCGGTCCGCGCCAGGAGACGTCGGCGCGCATGCCGTTGAGCCGCGTGCGCCGGAGCGAAGCCTGGTCCTTGAAGAGACGGTTCGCGCGCCCGATCGCCTCGCCGAGTTCATCCGTCGCCGGCGGCGCAAATTGCACGCCGGTGGCGACGCCGGCGGAAAGCGCAGCTTCGTTGGCGTCGACGATCGTATCGGCGAGTCCGCCGACCCGCGCGACGACGGGCACTGCGCCATAGCGCAAGGCGCAGAGTTGCGTGAGGCCGCAAGGCTCGAAGCGCGATGGGACCAGGAAGAAATCCGATCCGCCCTGAATGAGATGGGCAAGGCCCTCGTCATAGGCGAAGACGCAACCAACCGAACCCGAATAGCGACGGGCGGCGTCGGCGAAACCTTCTTCGAGAGGCTTTTCCCCCGAGCCCAGCATCGCGAACTGCCCGCCCGAAGCGACGAGCCCGGGCAGCGCGGCGAGCAGCAGGTCGAGCCCCTTCTGCCATGAGATGCGTGTCACGATTCCGAAGAGGGTCGCGTTGGGGTCCGGCGCCAGATCCATGCGCTTCTGCAGCACGATCTTGTTGCGCGGCCGGCTATCGATGCGTTGCGCGTTGTATGGCTGGGGCAGATGCGCATCCGTCGCCGGATTCCATACCTCCTCGTCGATGCCGTTGAGAATGCCGGAAACGACCGGCGCGCGCTGGCGCAAGAGACCGTCGAGGCCCATGCCGGCCTCCGTCGTCATGATCTCGCGCGCATAGGTCGGCGAAACGGTGGTGATGCGGTCGGCGAATTGCAGCCCGGCCTTTAGATAGCCGACAGCCCCGTAATATTCGACGCCGTCGATGCCCATCGCATACGGCGGCAGGCCGATGGCGGCGAGGATCGTCGCGGGAAAAGCGCCTTGGAAGGCGAGGTTGTGCACGGTGATGATCCCGCCGGGGCGTCGTCCGCCGTCGTAGTGGAGATAGGCCAGCGCCAGCGCAGCCTGCCAGTCATGGACGTGAATGATGTCCGGCGCGAAAGCCGCGATCGCGCCTTTGGCGATATCGGCGCCGACGCGCGCCAGCGCAGCGAAGCGCAAGGGATTGTCCGGCCAGTCGACCCCGTCCGGTCCAAGATAAGGACTGCCGGCGCGCGAAAAGAAATGCGGCGCGTCGAGGACGAAGAGCTGGAGCGCGCCGGCATCGCCGGCGAGCACGTCGGCCGGCGCGCCGAAGAGGTCGTCGTAGTGATGGGCCGGGACCGCCCCCTCCAACTTGGCCATGACCGCGGGATAGCCCGGCGCAAGAGTGACGATGCGCACGTTCTCGTTCGCCAGGGCGCCCGGAAGCGCGCCAACGACGTCGGCGAGTCCGCCGGTCTTGACGAGCGGATAGACTTCCGAGGCGACGGAGAGGACGTTCAGGCCGCTCATAAATCGAGCTTGTTCAACATCGTTTGGGTGATGAGGCAAACGCCCTCTTCGCTGCGTCGGAATCTCTTGGCGTCGAGTTCGGGATCCTCGCCGACGACGAGCCCTTCCGGAATGACCACGCCGCGATCGATAACCGCTTTGTGGAGATGAACGTTCCGGCCGATCTCGACATAGGGCATGACGACCGTATCGGAGACGCGGCTGAAGGAATTGACTCGTACGCCCGTAAACAGCAAGGAGCGCGTCAACGACGCGCCGGAGACGATGCAGCCGCCCGAGACCAGCGAGGACACGGCCTGGCCGCGCCGCCCGTCTTCGTCATGGACGAATTTCGCCGGCGGCGAGATTTCGCCGTAGGTCCAGATCGGCCAATCCCGGTCATAGAGGTCGAGGTCCGGCACGACGTCCGTAAGGTCGATATTGGCCGCCCAATAGGCGTCGACGGTGCCGACGTCGCGCCAATAGGGATGGGCCTCGGAGGTCGAGCGCACGCAGGAGCGCGAGAAATGGTGCGCCACCGCTCTGCCCTTGGCGACCAGATGCGGGATGATGTCCTTGCCGAAATCATGCGCGGAATTCGGATCGGCCGCGTCGCGTCGCAATTCGTCGACGAGAAACGGCGTCTCGAAGACATAGATGCCCATGCTGCACAAAGCGAGGTCCGGTCGGCCCGGCATGTGCGGCGGGTCTTTCGGCTTCTCGAGGAAGGACAGGATGCGGTCGTTCTCATCGACATGCATCACGCCGAAGCCGCTCGCCTCTTTGAGAGAGGCCTCGAGGCAGCCGACCGTCACATCGGCGCCAGACTCGACATGCTGCGCCAACATCTTCTCATAGTCCATCTTGTAGATATGATCGCCGGCGAGCAGGATGATGAAAGCCGGCGCATAGCTCTCGATGATGTCGAGGTTCTGATAGACCGCGTCGGCCGTACCGAGGTACCATAGGGTTTCGGAGACGCGTTGGCTGGCCGGCAGAACGTCGAAGCTCTCGTTGCGCTCGGGCCGCAGGAAGTTCCAACCGCGTTGCAGGTGCCGGATGAGGCTGTGCGCCTTGTATTGCGTCGCAACCGCCATGCGGCGGATGCCGGAATTGAGCGCATTGGAAAGCGCAAAATCGATGATGCGCGACTTGCCCCCAAAATAGACGGCAGGCTTGGCGCGTTTGTCGGTCAACTCCATGAGCCGACTGCCGCGTCCGCCCGCCAGTACATAGGCCATCGCATGGCGGGCATAAGGCGCGGTCGGCGTCTGCTTCGGCTTGGCGCCCATGTAGCGTTCTCCTCCTCTCGCCAAAGTTTTTTGAAGTGCTTATTCTTGCTACGGAGAAAACTCGAGAAACAGGGTCGCCAGCGGCGGCAGCGTTACGACCGCAGAGGCGCTAAAGCCATGAGCGGGCCTCGCCTCGGCGACAACGCCGCCGAGATTGCCCATGTTCGAGCCGCCATAATATTCAGCGTCGGAATTCAACGCTTCGCGCCAGTGGCCGGGGGTCGGCAGGCCGATGCGATAGGCGAGGCGGGGCACGGGGGTGAAATTGCAGACGACGGCGACCGGCGCATCCCCTTCGGCGCCCATTCGCAAGAACGCGATCACCGATTGCGCCTCGTCGTTGACGACGATCCAACGGAAGCCCTCCGCCTCGCAGTCCCGCGCATGCAGGGCCGGCAGGTTTCGATAGAGCGCGTTGAGGTCGCGCACGAAGGCCTGCAAGCCTTTGTGCGGCCAGAAGTCGAGCAGCCACCACGGCAGCGCCTCGTTGAAATTCCACTCGGTCGTCTGGCCGAACTCCTGGCCCATGAACAGGAGCTTCTTGCCGGGATGGCCCCACATGAAGCCGTAATAGGCGCGAGCGGTCGCAAATCTCTGCCATTCATCGCCGGGGATCCTGCCGACGATCGAGCCTTTGCCGTGGACGACCTCGTCATGCGACAGCGGCAGCACGAAATTCTCGGTAAAAGCGTAGAGCAGACCGAAGGTCAGCCGCTCGTGGCTCCAACGGCGATGGACCGGATCGCGCGATATGTAGTCGAGACTATCGTGCATCCACCCCATGTTCCATTTGAAGCCAAAGCCGAGACCGCCGGTATAGGTCGGTTGGGTGACGCCGGCCCAGGCGGTCGATTCCTCGGCTATCGTGATCGCGCCGGGGAACAGGCCATATACGAGTTCGTTGGCGCGGCGAAGGAAGGCGATGGCCTCGCGATTGTCATTGCCGCCGTCGGGATTGGGCGCCCATTCGCCGGCCTTTCGCGAATAGTCGAGA
>DASZFX010000287.1:0-5516 GCA_035939375.1 Roseiarcus sp. | reverse complement strand
TCGAAGTTCGGTCCTTCGACGATGGCATCGACCGGGCAGGCCTCCTGGCACAGCCCGCAATAGATGCACTTGACCATGTCGATGTCGTAGCGCGTGGTCCGCCGCGTACCGTCGTTGCGGCGCGGGCCGGCCTCGATGGTGATCGCCTGTGCCGGGCAGATCGCCTCGCACAGCTTGCAGGCGATGCAACGCTCTTCGCCATTGGGATAGCGGCGCAATGCGTGTTCGCCGCGAAAGCGGGGGCTGAGCTGACCCTTCTCATGGGGATAGTTCAGCGTCGCCTTCGGCTTGAAGAAATAGCGCATCGACAACGCCATGGCCGATACGAATTCGCCCAGGAAGAGCGCGCGCGCGGCCTGGTCCAATCTCAGCGACATGGCGATCCTCTCATGAATGGACGCCCCAACCGGTCGCCTCCAACACGCCGGCGACCACGACGACCATGACTAGCGTGATCGGCAGGAAGACCTTCCAGCCGAGACGCATCAATTGATCGTAGCGATAGCGCGGCACGAAGGCCTTGACCAATGCGAACATGAAAAACACGAAACTGAGCTTCAGCACGAACCAGATGAAGCCCGGGATCCAGGTGAAGGGAACGAAAGGCAGCGGCGACAGCCAGCCTCCGAGGAACAGGATCGTCGTCATCGCGCACATGGTCAAAATGGCGACATATTCGCCAAGAAAGAACAGGAGGAAGGGCGTCGCCGAATATTCGACCGCATAGCCGGCCACGAGTTCGGATTCGGCCTCGACCAGATCAAAGGGCGGGCGGTTGGTCTCGGCCAGCGCCGAGATGAAGAAAATCACGAACATCGGCAGCAGCGGCAGCCAATACCAGCCGAAAAGTCCCCAACGCGTATCTTGCGCGCGCACGATGTCGCCGAGGTTGAGCGAGCCCGCGCACAAGAGGACGGTGATGATGACGAAGCCGATCGAGACTTCGTAGGAGACCATTTGCGCAGCCGAGCGCAAAGCGGCGAGAAACGGATATTTCGAATTCGACGCCCAGCCGGCCATGATGATCCCATAGACGCCGAGCGAAGAAATCGCGAAAAGATACAGTACGCCGACATTGATGTCGCCGATCGCCCAGCCCTCGGAGAGCGGGATCACCGCCCAGGCCGAGAGTGCGAGGATCGCCGTCACCAATGGCGCGAGCAGGAAGACGCCCTTGTTGGCGCCGGCCGGGATCAGCGGCTCCTTGACCACGAATTTCAAAAGGTCGGCGAAGCTTTGCAGCAGGCCCCAGGGACCGACGACATTCGGGCCGCGCCTCAGCTGCACTGCCGCCCAGATTTTGCGGTCGGCGTAGAGAATATACGCGGTGAAAATAAGCAGCGCGACCAGCAGCGCTACGCTTTTCACCGCGGCGATCACGATCGGCCAGAGCCAGCCTTCATCGACCATGGCGGCTACTCCGCGGCCTTGAGCGCTCGCGCCTTGGCCAAAGCCGAACATTCGGCCATGACTTTCGAAGCGCGAGCGATCGGGTTGGTGAGATAGAAATCCTCGATCGGGGAGAGGTAGGGCGCCTTGTCCAGCGCGCCGCCGATCGAGGCCAGGTTCGACAAGACGCTTGGATCGGCCGGCGCGATCTCGTCGAACTTGCCGAGATGCGGATGGGCTGCATTCAGCGCGGCGCGCAATTGCGTCAGAGTGTCGAAAGGCAAGCGCGCCTGAAGCGTCTCGGAAAGCGCGCGAAGGATCGCCCAATCCTCGCGCGCCTGTCCCGGCGGGAAAGTCGCCCGGTCGCCGAATTGCGGCCGCCCCTCTGTGTTGACATAGGTTCCGGTCTTTTCCGGATAGGCCGCGCCCGGCAAAATCGCGTCGGCGCGATGAGCGCCGCGATCGCCATGCGTGCCGAGATAGACGACGAAAGCGCCGGGCTGGACTTCGATTTCGTCGGCGCCGAGATTGAACAGAAGATCGAGCGCGCCCGCCTTGGCCATGGCCAATGCATCGAGGCCGCCCTCGCCGGGCGTCAGGCCGAGATCGAGGCCGCCGACGCGAGAGGCGACGGCGTGCAGCACGTTGAAGCCGTTCCAGCCGTCCTTGACGACGCCGAGCGACAACGCAATCTTGGCCGCCAGCGAAAGCGTCGCACCGCCGTCCGGCCGCGCAAAGGCGCCGGCGCCGAGGATGAACATCGGCTTCGTCTTGTTGGCGGGCGGATGCTCGGCGAATTGACCGAGCGATTCTGGGCCAGCGCCGAGATAGGCGTAGGGATAGGTGAGATCCACCCTTTCGCCGACGACGCCGATCAGGCAATCGCCCCGCGCCCAGCGCTTGCGAATGCGGGCGTTGAGCACCGGAGCTTCGCGCCGCGGGTTCGAGCCGATGATCATGATGGCGTCGGCCTGATCGACGCCGGCGATTGTCGAATTGAAAAGATACGAGGCGCGGCCGAATTTCGGATCGAGCTTCGAACCGTCCTGCCGGCAGTCGATATTGGCGACGCCAAGCTTTTCCATCAGCTTTTTCAGCGCGAACATTTCCTCGACGCTGCAAAGATCGCCGGCGATCGCGCCGATACGCTGCGGCGCCGTCGCCTTCGCCTTGGCTGCGATCGCGGCGAAGGCCTCGGACCAGGAAACCGCAACGAGCCTGCCGGCCTTGCGCAGGAACGGCCGGTCGAGGCGCTGCACTTTCAGCCCGTCGACATGATGGCGCGTTTTGTCGGAAATCCATTCCTCGTTGATCGCCTCATTGACGCGCGGCAAAACGCGCGCGACTTCGCGGCCGCGCGAGTCGACGCGGATCGCGGAGCCGAGCGCGTCCATGACGTCAACGGTCTCGGTCTTGGCGAGCTCCCACGAGCGCGCCTTGAACTCGTAAGGCTTGGAGGTCAGCGCCCCGACCGGACACAGGTCGACGACATTGCCCTGCAATTCCGACGTCATTGCATGTTCGAGATAGCTCGTGATCTCCATGTCCTCGCCGCGCCCGATCGCGCCGAGCTCCGGAACGCCGGCGACCTCGGTCGAAAACCTGACGCAGCGCGTGCATTGGATGCACCGGTTCATCGAGGTCTTGACCAGCGCGCCGAGATATTTGTCCTCCACGGCGCGCTTGTTCTCGCGAAAGCGCGAGGAATCGGCGCCATAGGCCATTGCCTGGTCCTGCAAATCGCATTCGCCGCCCTGATCGCAGATGGGGCAATCGAGCGGATGATTGATCAGCAGGAACTCCATCACGCCGCGGCGTGCTTTCACCACCATCGGCGAATTGGTGTGGACGACAGGCGGCTCGCCATTGGGGCCGGGCCGGAGATCCTTCACCGCCATTGCGCAAGAGGCCTGGGGCTTGGGCGGCCCACCTTTCACCTCGATAAGACACATGCGGCAATTGCCGGCGATCGACAGACGTTCATGAAAGCAAAAGCGCGGTATCTCCGCCCCGGCGGCTTCGCAGGCCTGAAGCAGCGTATACTCCGGCGGGACGTCGATCTCCTTGCCGTCGATGATGATCTTGCTCATGGCGATTTGGCCTCATGGCCCGCCTGGCGATGAGCGCGAAGCTTGGGCGTCGGAATTCCTTCGATCGTCAATGAGACCACGCGAACATCGCCGTCCAAAAACAAATCGGCCAGCCGATGAGCAGGATCAGCATATTGATCGGAGCGCGAACCGACGCGCCAGCTCGACGGCCGGCGACGATCCAGAAGCAGGCCGCAGCAATCGCTAGGAGCCAGGCAAGCGCCGGCCATTTGAAGAGCGACCAATATTCCGCCGCGAGCGCCCAGCCGGAAACGCGCGGGCCGGCGCCGATCGGCCCCTCGATCGCGGCGGCCGGCGCGCCTGAGGCCATGCGTACAAGCGCCGAGCCGGCCGCTATCGGCACGGTGGTCAGAATAAAGACCGCATAGGCGACCCAGTCGCCTGCGACGGGAATCCACACGGCAATCAATATCGCGATGACCAACCAACCGGCCCAAGGCATCCCCAGCTCCCGTCCGCGCCTTGGGCGCCAAACCCCGTCTCAAATGATTCTCGCGCGCGCGCATCATCGCCGCCCTACTCCGCCGCGATCGGCGTCGGCGGATCGAATACGCCGAGCTTGTCTGGATTGGCCGCATATTCGTCGATGCGTCTTTCGATCTCGGGGCGGAAGTGGCGCAACAGGCCCTGCACCGGCCAAGCGGCGCCGTCGCCGAAGGCGCAGATCGTATGGCCCTCGATCTGGGTCGTGACCTCCATCAACATATCGATCTCGCGCTTGTGCGCGCGTCCTTCCGCCATGCGCGTCAGCACCCGCCACATCCAGCCCATGCCCTCGCGACAGGGAGTACATTGGCCGCAGCTCTCGTGCTTATAAAAATAGGAGATGCGCGCCATGGCTTTAACAATGTCGGTCGTTTTGTCCATGACGATCACGGCGGCGGTGCCGAGCGCCGATTTCTTGTCGCGACAGCCGTCGAAATCCATCAATAGCGTATCGGCCTGATCGGCGCCGGCGGGAATGAGCGGCATCGACGAGCCGCCGGGGATCACGGCAAGGAGATTGTCCCAGCCGCCGAGCACGCCGCCGGCGTGTTTGTCGAGGAGTTCGCGCAAGGGAATGCCCATCGCCTCTTCGACATTGCACGGCCGCTCGACATGGCCGGAGATACAAAAGAGCTTGGTGCCGGTGTTGTTCTGGCGGCCGATGCCGGCGAACCAGACGGCGCCGCGGCGCATGATGTCCGGGACTTGCGCGATGGTCTCGACATTGTTGACCGTGGTCGGACAACCATAAAGACCCATATTCGCCGGGAACGGCGGCTTCAGGCGCGGCATGCCCTTCTTGCCTTCGAGGCTCTCGAGCAACGCGGTCTCTTCGCCGCAGATATAGGCGCCGGCGCCGTGATGAACGTGGAGATCGAAAGGCCAGCCGTGGATATTGTCCTTGCCGATGAGCTTTTCCTCATAGGCCTGATCGACGGCGGCTTCGAGCCGCTCGCGTTCGAAAATGAACTCGCCTCGAACATAGATGTAGCCGACGTGGACGCCCATCGCGCAGGCCGCAATCAGGCATCCTTCGACCAGGAGATGCGGGTCGTTGCGCATGATCTCGCGGTCTTTGCAGGTGCCGGGCTCGGATTCGTCGGCGTTGACGACGAGATAGGACGGCCGTTGCGGGTCGGCGGCCTTCGGCATGAAGGACCACTTGAGTCCGGTCGGAAAGCCGGCGCCGCCGCGCCCGCGCTGCCCCGAGGCCTTCATCTCGGCGACCAGCCAGTCGCGGCCCTTGTCGAGGATCGCCTTCGTATTGTCCCAACCGCCGCGGGCGCGCGCGCCCTTGAGGCCGAAGTCGCCGAGGCCGTAGAGATTGGTGAAGATGCGGTCTTTGTCGGCGAGCATTATTTGCGTCTCGGCTTGGTTGATCTCTTGACGGGAGGCTTCGGGGCCGGCGCCTCTTCGACATACGCGGCTGGGCTTGGTTTCGCGGGCTCGCCGTCATGAGGCGCGGCGCTCGTTTGACCCGATGACCCGCTTTTATGGAGCGACGGATCGGTCAGCGAGGTCAGCCCGCCG
>DASZFX010000286.1:0-4083 GCA_035939375.1 Roseiarcus sp. | reverse complement strand
ATCGTTACCCGCATCGTCGGAACGCTGTTCATCGCCTTTGGCGCGAAGTCGATCTATGACGCGGCCGGAGGGGCGCTAAGGCGGGCGGGGTGAGCGCGGCGGGATTTCTTCGCGACCTCGAAGCTGCGCCCGCTCAGATGTGGCAATAGACGCATTGATCGTCACCCAGAAGATGGCGCAGGGCGGTTGCCCCCGGACATACCCGCGTCGGCACAGCATCGGTATGGCCGGCGAGGGTTTGCACGACCCGCCGCCGACTCATCGCTCGCACCGCCGCCCTTGCCCCCAGCCGTCACAGCGAGCCGTCGAGCGCGGCGCTGGCGGAGCGCGGCGGCGAGCCCGTCAAGTGACACTGTCGCGGTTTGTCTCGACGGGATACGGCTGGAGAGCCAGCCGCGCCGCCAGTTCGGAAGTACTGTCGTCAAGAGATCGACGGCGGGCTCCGTCGAGCGCGGCGCTGGCGGAGCGCGGCGGCAAGCCCGTCAAATGACGCTGTCGCGGTTTGTCTCGACAAGCATGACCGGCGGCAGCGCGGGCGCCGCCAGCGCCACACCTTCCCGCGCCCGCGCATACCCCCTCAGATGGAGCCAGGTGGAATAAACGCGCAATAGAGGAAGATGTTTTCGAAGACGCTCGCCGACGAGGGGCCGTGACGATCGAAGTCGGTCGCCGAGCGATAGCAGAGATGGGCGTGGTGCGACTCATCGCTCGGCGGATCGCCGGGGATCGGCAGGAAGGTGATTCGCTCCTGCGGAATTGCGATCCATCGCTGCTCGCGGGTCAGGAACTCGAACGTGCCGCCGCGCTCGCGGTACACAGTCGAAGCGCAATCATCGCCGCCGCAGCAAAGCTGGCCGTTCCTGCCATGCAGCCCGGTATAAATCTCATGGGCGTTTGCTGCCGAATGCGACGCCGCCGAGAGCGCCGCCAAGAGGACGCCGCCGAGGGCGACGCGAAACAGAGCTTTCATCATCGTCAACCGCTCCTGTTGGCGGCCGATCGATCGACGCCTTTCAAGCGATACGATCGCGCCGCGCGCCGATCGCCCTCCAAAAAACGCCAGGCTTCCCCCCAAGGTTGGATGCGCGCCGCCATCGCGCCCGAGTCGACGCAGCAAAATACACGCACATGCCGTTCAAAAGCGCCTGGCCGCGGCAGAAGCGTCAGCGAAGGCGCCGCGCTTGAAGCGCATCCTCCAGCCTGAGCGGTCGCGAAGCGCCGCCCGGCTTCTTCGACTCGCTTTGCAAGAGGCGT
Organism: Roseiarcus sp.; assembly: GCA_035939375.1. GTDB lineage: Bacteria > Pseudomonadota > Alphaproteobacteria > Rhizobiales > Beijerinckiaceae > Roseiarcus. The sequence continues at coordinate 2,829 of DASZFX010000286.1, read as the reverse complement.
GCCGAATCGAGCAATATGAGAATGCCCGTGGCTTCATGCGTCAAGGCGATTTTGTGGTCGTAAGGCGCCCGTGCGCGCCTTTTTTTTGTTCGACGGCGCGCGTCCGAGCGTGGCGCGGTAGCCCCTCCCGGCCGATCCTTATAAACTTGCGATGAAATCCGCGCCGCAAAGGAGCCCCTCATGCCCGCAAAGCGCATCGTCTTCACCGGCGGCTCCGGCAAGGCGGGGCGGCACGCCGTGCCCCATCTCCTCGCCAAGGGCTATAAAATCCTCAACGTCGATCTGAAGCCGCTCGACGTGAAAGGCGTCAACACGCTGATCGCGGACCTGACCGACAACGGCCAGGCGTTCAACGCGCTGACGACGCATTTCGGCTTCGACGGCTTCGAGGTCGGCAAGCCGGCGGCGGCGCCTGACGCGGTCGTGCATTTCGCGGCGATTCCGCGCGTCTTGATCGAACCGGACAACAAGACTTTCGCGGTCAATGTTCTCTCGACCTACAATGTCGTCGAAGCCGCAATGAAGCTTGGCGTGCGCAAGGTGATCATCGCCTCGAGCGAGACCACCTATGGCGTCTGCTTCGCGGAGGGGGACAAGGATTTCAAGAGCTTCCCCTTGGAGGAAGACTACGACGTCGACCCGCAGGATTCTTACGGCCTCTCCAAGGTCGTCAACGAAAAGACCGCCCGCGCCTTCGCCATGCGCTACCGCGCCGACATCTACGCCTTGCGCATCGGCAATGTCATCGAGCCTCACGAATACGACCGCTTCCCCGCCTTCATCGCCGAGCCCTTGTCGCGCAAACGCAACGCCTGGAGCTATATCGATGCGCGCGACCTCGGCGAAATCGTCCACCTCTGCCTGCAAAAGGACGGACTGGGGTTTCAGGTCTTCAACGCGACGAACGACACGATCACCGCGGATATGCCGACGGGCGAATTCCTGAAGCGCTATTGCCCGAACACGCCGGTGACGCGCACGCTAGGCGAATGGGAGGCGCCGCTGTCGAACCGCAAGACGCGCGAAGTGCTAGGGTTCAAGGAGGCGCATGATTGGCGGAAGTATGTGAAGGGATGAGGGTCGCGCAGTGGACAGGCTGCAGCGAACAGCGGTACGAGTTGCTTGCGGCTAAACCCGCCCGCGAAAACCCTTTCGGCGCCTTGCCGGATCGGCAGTGGGAAGTCGGCTTCTGCGACACGACTGCGCGCCCGCGGGGTCGCGACCCTTCGTCGCCGGACGGCCTCTGTCGTGGGCCTTTGCTCACGCAATCGTGCGCTTCCTGGAGCGCGGAATCGCTCCCAAAGCGTGGCGCGGGCTGAGCCGCTCCCCATATTCCCGGTAGCGACCCCGGAAGAAACGTCGCAGCTTCGAAGGAGCTATCATGCGAAAGATTGTTTTCATCGGAGCGGCCGGCCTCGTTTTCACGTTGGGCGCGCCGGGGGCTTACGCCATGGGCGGGCAGGGCGGGCCGTCCGACGCCTGGGGCTCGCCCTATGCGCTTTACGCGCCGCAGACATTCCAGGCGCCGCCGTCCTGGATCCAATATTACGGCGCTGAAGGCCGGGCGGCCGATGTCGGCGAAAACCGTCCGCTCGGGCGAGAAGGCGGCGCGCATCATCATCGGGCGAAGCGCCCCTATGGGTCGTATCCGCATTAATCTTTCGCCCCTTGGTCGCCAGTTTGGCCAGGGGTTTTGATCCGCCGGCAAAAATCCTTCGAGCAGGGTGTGACCTTTCCCACATCGCGGCGGCGCTCCCGGCGCCACAGTGTCATAGGAATGAGAGAGGATTGAGCCATGACGCGGAAAATGATTTTCGCCGGGGCCGCCTGCCTCGCCGTCGCTCTTGGAGCATCCAGCGCTTTCGCCATCGGCGGGGGCCCGACGCCGATCTGGGCGTCTCCCTATGCGATCTTGGAGCCGCAAACCGTGATGCCGGAAATTGTGGCGCCGCAGGCCGTGATCGAGGGCCGCTCCGCCTTCGAGCGGAAGCCTGTTCATTGTCGAAGCGACAGAGACTGCGAACGCCGGACGAAAGGCGATCACGGTCCAACGTCGCCTGAGCAATAGTTCGCTTGACGCGCCCCTTCTCCCGCAACGAGAGAGGCGGGCTTTGTTTGCTCCGCTCGTCGCCCGGGCCTATCCTCCGCCTTCGGAGGTCCCGCCGGTTTGAACGATGCCCAAGCCTTGCCCTTCGCCACGCAGCTCCGCCGCCGCGACGGGCGCCTGCCGCCGGCCATTGTCGCGGCGCTGACAAGCGATCTCGCCGCCCGCTTCGGCAACAAGCTCGTCACCTCGCAAGCCGTGCGCGAACAGCATGGCCATACGCTGACCTGGACGGCGAACCAGCCGCCGGATGCGGTTATCTACGCCGAGACCCAAGAGGACGTCGTCGATACGGTCAGGCTGTGCGCCAAGCATGACGCGCCGGTCATCGCCTTCGGGACCGGCACGTCGCTGGAGGGCCATCTCAATGCGCCGCATGGCGGCGTCTCGATCGATTGTTCGCGCATGAACCGGGTGCTTGAAGTCCATGCTGAGGACCTGGATTGCGTGGTCGAGCCGGGCGTCACGCGAAAGTTGTTGAACGAGTATCTTCGAGACACCGGCCTCTTTTTCCCGATCGATCCCGGCGCCGACGCGTCGATCGGCGGCATGGCGGCGACGCGCGCCTCCGGCACCAACGCCGTGCGCTACGGCACGATGAAGGACAATGTCCTGTCGCTCAAAGTCGTGACCGCCGATGGCGCCGTGGCGACGACGGCCAGCCGGGCCAAGAAATCCTCGGCCGGCTACGATCTGACCCGCCTTTTCGTCGGCTCGGAGGGAAC
>DASZFX010000285.1:0-5049 GCA_035939375.1 Roseiarcus sp. | reverse complement strand
TTCGCATCAATTCGGCGATCGAGATCGAAGGATGGGTGTCGTTGAGCTGAATGGCGACGTGATCGCCGAGCGAGCGGATCTCGCGATGCTGTTTCAAGTGCCGGCGGACGAGATCGAGCAGCGAGGCCGAAGCGAAGAAATATTCCTGACGAAGGCGCAGTTCCTGGCCGGCAGGGGTGGCGTCGCTCGGATAGAGTACTTTAGAGATCGCCTCGGAGCGCACGCGATCGGCGAGCGCGCCGATGTAATCGCCGGTGTTAAAAATATCGAGATTGAGCGGATCAGGCGCGCGCGCCGACCACAGGCGCAAAGTGTTCACGTGACGCCCGCGCCAGCCGACGATCGGCGTGTCATAGCCGACCGCCTGAACGGTCTCGGCGGGCCGCCATTCATGGCGCACCTTTTCGCCCGCGGCCGGCACCGCAACGACCTGGCCGCCAAAACCGATCGCGTAATTGCTTTCCGGGCGCGCGAACTCCCACGGATTGCCGAAGGCGAGCCAATCCTCGGGAATTTCCTGCTGCCAGCCGTCGCGGATGACCTGGCGAAACAGGCCGTTGTCGTAGCGGATGCCGTAGCCATGGGCGGCGATCGACAACGTCGCCATGGAATCCATGAAGCAGGCGGCGAGGCGACCGAGGCCGCCGTTGCCGAGCGCCGCGTCCGGCTCGATCCGGCGCAACACGACCAGGTCGACGCCGAGCTGGGAAAGTGCGACGCGCATCGGCTCGACAATGCCGAGGTTGGTCATCGAGTCGAAAAGCATTCGCCCGATGAGAAACTCCAGCGACAGGTAATAGACGCGCTTGCGATCGTCCTGATAGGTGTCGCGCGTCGAATGCATCCAGCGATCGACGATGATGTCGCGCGTGGCGAAGGCGACGGCGAGAAACCAGTCGCGCTGACTGGCGGCCACGGGGTCTTTGCCGACCGAATATGTGAGTTTCGCCAATACCGCCTCGCGCAGAGCCTCGGGCGTCAGCGCGTCCGCGCCGTGAAAACGGGGCGCCTGTTCGGCGGCGAGGGGCGGGGCCTGGAGGTCGACCTGATCCATGCTGAAATGTCCATCACGTGCGGCGTCAAGGCTCGACGGCGAGAAAAGCCTCTTTCGAGCGTCCTGTCCAGCTAGGCGATCGCAGCGCGCCGCGCCCGCGCGCTGGCCAAAGACTGCGGCCGGCGCGATAATTGGAGAACGTAACGAAAGAGTGCTTTGGAGCAGTTTGGAGCAGATGGAATGAAGATCGACGGCAAGCCCTACCGCACGATCTGGCCGACGGCCGACGGCGAAGCGGTGGAAGCGATCGATCAGACGCTGCTCCCGCACCGTTTTGCGGTAAGGCGCATCGCCAGCCTCGATGACGCTTTCCAAGCCATCGCGACGATGGTGGTGCGCGGCGCGCCGCTGATCGGCGCGACGGCGGCCTATGGTTTGGCGCTCGCGCTGCGGCAGGATTCCTCGGACGCCGGTCTGGAGGGCGCCCATCGCCGCCTCGCCGGCGCACGGCCGACAGCAGTCAATCTTCGTCACGCGCTCGACGACGTCCGCGCCCTCGTCGCGCGGCTTGCGCCAGCCGAGCGCGCCCGCGCGGCCTGGGCTCGCGCCGCCGCGATCTGCGAGGAGGATGTCGAGAATTGTCGGCTCATCGGCGAAGCCGGCTTGCCGCTGATCGAGGCGATCCACCGCGCCAAGCGCCGACCGGTGAATATTCTGACCCATTGCAACGCCGGCTGGCTCGCGACGGTCGATTGGGGCACGGCGACCGCGCCGATCTATATGGCGCATGATCGAGGCCTGCCGGTCCAGGTCTTCGTCGACGAAACGCGGCCGCGCAATCAAGGCGCGGCGCTGACCGCCTTCGAACTTGGCCAGCACGGCGTGCCGCATGCGATCATCGTCGACAACGCCGGCGGTCATTTGATGCAGCATGGCCGCGTCGATCTCGTCATCGTCGGGGCGGACCGGGTCACCGCGCGAGGCGACGCCGCCAACAAGATCGGCACCTATCTCAAGGCCTTGGCGGCGCGGGCCAATGACGTGCCGTTCTACATCGCCGCGCCGCGAACGACGATCGATTGGACGATCGAAGATGGCGTACGGGACATCGAAATCGAAGAGCGCGACGCGACCGAAGTCACCCATATGACGGGCCGCCTCGACAATGGCGACATCGCCCGGGTCGCAATCGCAGCGCGCGGCAGTCCGGCGCTCAACCCCGCTTTCGACGTCACGCCGGCCGAACTCATCACCGGCCTCATCACGGACCGCGGCGTTTGTCCGGCGAGCCGCGAAGGCCTGCTCGGCCTTTTCCCCGAGCGTCGGGCCGCCTGACCTTTTCGCCCGCGCACCGGCGCCTCAATCGGTTTTCTGCTTCTGCTGGTCGTCGAGTTGTTTTTGCGTTGCTTGCAGCTTGGCCTCGGCCGCCTCGAGCGCCTTGGTTTCGGCTTCGTCCCGCTGCTTCAGTTCGGCGAGCTGGCTTTTGGCGTCGGCGATGGCTTTGGTGAGAGCATCGCTCTGCTGCTGCACGCTCGCCAGCGCCCGCTTGGCGTCATCGAGGGCTTTGACCACCTTGTCGCGCTCCGCCGTCGCGGTGTCGACCTTCGGCCCAATGGCGGCGAGCTGGTCGGTGGCTTCCTTCAGCTTGTCCTGGACCGCCTCCAGATCGCCGGCCTTGGTCCTGGCCTCGTCGTTGGCGCCGGCGGCGGCGAGGCGCGCCTCGGCGATCTGTTTGGTAAGACTGGTAAAATCGCTCTGCGCGGCGGCACGAGCGACACTTGCTTCCGACAGGGCGCTTTTGGCGTCGCTGACCTGTCTCTCGACGTCGGCGAGGTTTCCAGCCGCCCTCTGCAAATTCTGGAGGTCGGCGGCCATGGTCTCGCGGGCCTTTTCAGCGCGGCCCAGCCCGTCATGCATCTCGTTCTGCACGTCCGAGACCTGTGACGCGAAATAGGCGACGAGCAGCCAGCCGATGACCGCGACCGAGGCCAAAGCCAAGGGCACCGGGCGGCGGAATTCACTGGTGAGGTCATAGGCCACGCGCGCCTCCCCTTCCACGCCTCCACCAGCCCTGTCGCGGCCGAGGCGAGCGCCGCCGCCGCAACGCCCGTGGCGGCTTGAAAATACTGGCATGGTCCGCCTCATGGAATCCAGACCGATTTCAAGGTCATGCCGAGACATCGGGAGGCCATTGAACAATTATGGGAGGCGCAATCGGTCGGGCCGGCGTATAGAAGCGGCGCCCTGAGACCTTTGCCCCTCCATTTGCGGCCGGGAGCGTTGCGCCTTGAAGTTTTCTTTCCTCAATCTGGCGGCTCAGGCGCTCGGCGGCCATCGCGGCTGGCCGGAGCAATGGCGCTCGCCCGAGCCGAAAAAGGCCTATGACGCGGTGATCGTCGGCGCCGGCGGCCATGGTCTGGCCACCGCCTATTACATGGCCAAGGAGCATGCGATCACGAACATCGCCGTGCTGGAGAAGGGCTGGCTCGGCGGCGGCAATACCGGGCGCAACACCACCGTCATCCGCTCCAACTATCTCTGGGAGCCGTCCGAGGCCATCTATGGCCACGCCCATCGGCTGTGGGAGACACTCTCGCAGGAGCTCAACTACAATGTCATGTTCTCGCCGCGCGGCGTGATGCTCCTTGCCCACAGCCATCATGACGAGCAAGTGTTCAAGCGGCATATCTACGCCAATCGGCTTGCCGGCATTCAGAACGAATGGCTGACGCCCGACGAAGCCAAGGCGATCTGCCCGCCGCTCAATATCGATGCATCGATCCGCTATCCGATCGTCGGCGCCGCTTTCCAGCGTCGCGGCGGCACGGCGCGCCATGACGCCGTCGCTTGGGGTTTTGCGCGCGCCGCCTCGGCGCGCGGCGTCGACATCATCCAAAATTGCGAGGTGAGGGGGATCGCCCGCGACGCCTCAGGCGCGGTAAGTGGGGTCGAGACGACGCGCGGGCCGATCGCGACCAAGAAAATCGGCGTCGTCGCCGCGGGCCACACCAGCGTCATCATGGCGATGGCCGGCGTGCGCATGCCGCTTGAATCCTATCCATTGCAGGCTCTGGTTTCCGAGCCCCTCAAGCCCTTCATGCCTTGCGTCGCCATGTCGAACACGATCCACGCGTATATGTCGCAATCCGACAAGGGCGAGTTGGTGATCGGGGCGGGCATGGATGTCTACACGTCCTATAGCCAGATGGGCGGTCTCCACATTGCGACCCAGACTTTGGAGGCGATCTGCGAGATGTTCCCGATCGTCTCGCGTATCCGCATGATGCGCAATTGGGGCGGCATCGTCGATACGACCCCGGATCGCTCGCCGATCATCTCCAAAACGCCCGTGCCGGGCCTGTTCGTCAATTGCGGCTGGGGAACCGGCGGCTTCAAGGCGACGCCGGGCTCGGGCCATGTCTTCGCCCATCAGGTCGCGACCGGCGAGCCCCATCCGATCAATGCCCCGTTCAGCCTCGACCGGTTCCGCGCCGGCCGCCTCATCAACGAGGCGGCGGCGGCCGCCGTCGCGCATTGAGTTGACGCCATGCTGCTCATTCGCTGTCCCTATTGCGAAATGGACCGGCCCGAAATCGAGTTCAGACACGCGGGTGAAGCGCATCTGACCCGACCGGACGCTCTGCGAGCGAGCGACGAGGAATGGAGCGAATTCCTTTACTATCGCTCGAACCCCAAGGGACTGCACGCCGAACGCTGGCGGCACACGTCGGGCTGCGGGCGCTATTTCAACTGCCTGCGCGACACATCGAGCGACAAGATCAAGGCGACGTACAAGGCAGGCGCGAAGCGGCCGGATGTGGCGGCGACGTAAAGCGCTTAGCGAGAAAAAGCCATAGCTCATGTCTCTTTGTTTTTATGTACTTTCGTTCGGGCGCCTGTAGCCGCTTTCTTCTTCAATTTGATTTGATTGTAATCGACAGCGGAGCGGACGAGGTTTCGTAGAGCCCGCTCATTGATTTTATCGCCCTCGAAAAAATCGATCGCTCGTCTCGCGGCGCCTTCGAGGCCCGCGTTGAAGAGCTTGTCGGGATCCG